>SCTL01000541.1 GCA_004297495.1 Verrucomicrobiota bacterium | reverse complement strand
GAGCGGATGCTGGAGATTTCGGCGAGAGTATCCCCGTAAACCTAGCTCTGCTCATCTCGAACGCGAATTTACTTTTCCTTTTTAGGCGGAGGCGGAGGTGGTTCGGGCCAAGGCTTCACGTTAAATACCCTTGACTCTTTTCCCTCATCACGTCCGCGAATCTGCGTGCCTTCATCAATCGGACGAGGCGCAGGTTTCTCCGGTGGTGGTGACGGTTTTTGTTGTTTCTCTGGCTCGCTCATGAACTAGTCGTACTCGGTAGGTTTCTGGCTGTCAAAACTTCATCTTGGCACTTGATAACTAGTTTAGTGCATGTGCCTGGTAGATTGCCCTCGATTGTTGAGAGTTTTGCTTCCCGATCCTTCAGTTTTCGAAATTCTGCCTCAACTTTGTTTTCGTACGTCGGTTCATCAATCTTTGCCCAAAGCAGTTCGTAGTCGCGCATCATGTCTTGAAACTCCGTTCTAAGCCGACGACTCGCCTCTATTCGTTTCGGGTAGTTTATCAACGGAAGGGCGATGGAAAGCACCGCAGCACTTCCTGAAAACAATTTCCAAGCGAGCACAAAGTAAGGGTACAGCACTGCATCGTTCCAAATTGCCCAACCCGCGACAGTGCCCGATGACGCCGTCGCGAGGAAGACCTTACTCCACAAATCACAGTTGTGGTACTTGGCGAAGAGGTGGCCATAATACCTTGAGGTCGCATCACTCTCAAGCAGACGAAACCAAACCTGCCTTCTGATTTCCTGATTCATAGGCGTCACTTGGTAGCAAGCAGTTTTCACTAATCAGACCTGAAGACTCTAGCGACAAGGAAAGCCGCGTGTCTAGTGCGTAGAAGCAGCGTCGAATCTCCGCACATGAGGAAGTCCGGACCACGGCAAAGGACTTGCCTGCCCGGCATTTCCGCCGCACAGTTTAGCCATGCTCGCGGATGAACAAGCCAGCCCGGAACAATTCGCCATTTTGCGCGCCATGCCCGGCGAGCGGCGGTTGAAACTGGCCGAGGGGCTTTACTGGTCGGCTCGCAAATTGAAAGCGGCGGGCGTTCGCAGCCAGCATCCTGATTGGCCGGAGAACAAGGTGAACGCCGAGGTCAACCGGATTTTCCTTCATGCCCGAACCTGAATTGTTCCTCCTGTTTGTCCGACCGATGAATCGCGCGGGCATCCGTTACGTGATCAGTGGCAGCGTGGCCGCGATCTTTTACGGCGAACCCCGGTTGACAAATGACGTGGACTTCATTGCCTTCCTGAATGAGGCGGACCGGCAGCGTCTCACAGGGATTTTTCCACCCACGGATTTTTACCTACCACCGGCAGAAGCCATCGCGGTCGAAGCCGCGCGCGAGCAGCGTGGCCATTTCAACATCATTCACATGAGCACCAGTTTCAAAGCGGATATTTACCTGACCGGGCGCGACGAATTCAACGCATGGGCTTTCCGGAACAAACGTCAGATTGAGTTTGAAGGTGAGAAACTTGTGCTCGCCCCGCCCGAATATGTCATCGTGCGCAAGCTGGAGTATTTCCGTGAAGGCGGTTCGGAGAAACATTTGCGCGACATCCGTTCGATGCTGGCCATCTCGGGCGACCAGATC
>SCTL01000050.1 GCA_004297495.1 Verrucomicrobiota bacterium | reverse complement strand
GAGTCGGTGAAGCCGGTGACGTAGGCGTTGCCGTCATCGTCGAGCGCCAGACCCCAGGCTTCGTCATCGGTCGAACCGCCGAGATAGGTGACGAACAGCGGCGTGGCATTGGTGCTTTGTAAATCGAACTTGGCCACGAAGGCATCGCCGCCCGTGCGCGTGCCCCCGCCGTAATTGGTTTGCACCGCACCGGACGTCGCCGGCAACACCGCGGAGAGTGTGCGGCCCGCGATGTAAACGTAGCCGTCCCGGCTCACGCGGACGCAGCGGGCGTCGTCCTCGCCGCTCGCACCGAAATAGCGCGCGTAACTCAGGAAGGGATCAATCACCAGCGGACGGGTGTGATCGTACTCGCCGATTTCAAATGCCACCGTGTCACGACCGCGGAGTGCGTAGCCGCCGGAAACATTTTTCCGCGCGCCGGCGATCTCCTGATAGATCACGGGACGCGGTTGCGCAATTTCGTCCGCGCCGAGCTTCAACACGAGATCGCCGCGCGAGTTGAGTTGGATGGAATCCGCGCCCGTCACGCGGAAGGCGATCCGTTTCGCGTCCGCTTCGGGAGCGAGCACGAAATCGTATTCGAGACGCTGCGCGTTGCCGTAGTAGATCAGGTCCACGCCCTCGTAAATGCCGGACACGCGAACGCGCGAGGTCAGCGGCTGGTTCACGCGCCACTGCGCCGGGTCGTTGCCGAGGAAATAATTCACGCGGCTGGGAAGCTCACCTTCGCCCGCAACTCTCGCTTCGGAGTTTGCGCCGAGGAAATGGAGCGTGACCGAGCGGCTGATACTGCGCGTGACGCGGCTGGTCGCGCCGCGCGGGCCGACGGCGTCCGCGGGTTCAACGGTGAGTTTGCTCAGGCCGAGTTCGGCGGTCGTCGGGCCGATGGCGAGAAAACAGGAATTGCCGCGCGCGACAAACCGCGCCGGGCCGCTGGACTCGAAGGCCATCGGCAGGCTCGCGAAAGCCGTGTTCGCCGAAGGAGCACTGACCGCGCCGGCGGACGCGGCGACCACAACGCCCGCAAGCGCGAGCGCGCGAACGAGCGTCGCGGGCCGGGCAGAGAACGTTGGGTGGTTGATCTTCATGCTCAGAATCCGCGGGTGTAGCCGACGCCGAACTGGAAGCGGCCCGAGCCCGTGCTGTATTGATCGTGTTTGAGCGGGATGCCGTAATCGAGCCGCAACGGGCCGATGGGCAGATTCAGCCTCAGGCCGAAACCCCAGTTGGCGCTGTAGTCGGTGGGCACGCTGAACGAGTCCGCGCCGACCGCGCCGATGTCGTAGAAAATTGCCAGCCGCACGCCGCCGGTTTTTTCCTTTTGAATGATCGGCACGCTGTATTCCGCGGAGCCGAACCAGTAGGTGTTGCCGCCGATGGGTTCGGTGAAACCCGGCTCGCGCGGGCTGATCGCGCGGTAGTGGAAGCCGCGCAACGAATAGAGGCCGCCGAGATAATAGCGTTCGTAGAACGGCACGGTGTCGCCGTTGAAGCCGCCCGCCGCGCCCGTGCGACCGAGCAATTCCAGCACGTGGCCTTTATACAATCCGCGCACGTACCACGCGCTTTGGACTTCGAGTTTGTAGAAGTCGCGGTCGCCGCCGAGATAACTGGTGACGACTTCGGCGTTGAGTTCAGTGCGCTGGCCGGCGTCCGGCAGCAACGTGCTGTTGCGCGTGTCGTAGGCGATCGAGCCGCCAAGGCGCGCGAGGAGCGAGTCGCCGCTTTCGTTGAGAATGTCCAGCGGGACGTTGCGCGGGATGATGTCCGTGTAGGTGCGTCCGCCGGGCAGCGTGACGGTGACCGGGAGGTCGTCATGCAAGCCGGGGTTCAAGTCAATGCCCACGCGCTCGTAGGTGAAGTAAACGCTGCCGATGAGAAAATCCGAGCCGAGCGCACGGGTGAGACTGACTTTCGCACCGGTGCGTCGTTCATCGTAAAGATTGTTGACGCTCTGGTAATTCAGGTCGCGATGATAGAGATCAACGCCGAGCTGGAGTTTACGATCCAGAAACCACGGCTCGACGAAGGACAACTGGTAATCCTGCCGTTGTGTGCCGAGTTGCATCCGCAGGCGCGCCTTCTGGCCGCCGCCGGTGAAGGTCGGCGGATTCATCAGGTCGAAATTTCCCTGGCTGATTTCCGCGAAGCCGACGAGCGAATCAATGGAACTGAAGCCCGCGCCGATGGTGACGTTGCCAGTGTTTTTTTCCTCGACGCCGATGAGCAGGTTCTTGCGGTTGGGCACGTCGGTGTCGTCGGGCCGGGCCTGAACCTTCTCGAAAAACTGCAAGCCTTCGAGACGTTTCTGGCTGATCTTCACGCGCACCATGTCGAAGGTTTCGCCCGGCGCGATGGCGAGTTCGCGGCGGATGACGCGGTCCTTGGTCTTGGTGTTGCCGCGGATTTCAATTTTCTCGACGTAGGATTTCTGGCCTTCGTCCACCGCGTATTCGAGGTCCATGGTGCCGCGTTCGGTGTTGGGGATGCGG
>SCTL01000540.1 GCA_004297495.1 Verrucomicrobiota bacterium | reverse complement strand
GTGAGCAGATGCGCGGCGCTGCCGAGGCAGGCGATGATGACGGCAGCGAGCAAAACATTTTGCAGGGGAAGCTGGCGACCGAGATTGGCAACCGTGGCGAAGGTGGCGAGGCAGAGCAGGGCGGCCTCGGGCCAGCCGGGTTTGCCGGGCACTTGCAGGCCGGCAAACATCTGGAGCAGCACGAGCACGAGCGCCGCGAGCGCCAGACCGGAAGTGAGCCAGAGAAAAAACCGGTTGAGTTGACCGCCAACGTCGAGCGGCGTGGCGGACGGAGTTTCAGCGCGTGAACCATTCATGTGCGGACGCATCGTATCGGGAGCGGGACACGCGCGCAGTTAAAAATTGGACAGAGGATGCGGAGCGCGACCGGCCTCCAGTCGCAGCGCGTCGCTCTGAAGGAGAAATGATTTGTTAATGCGTTCGCGCTCTGACCGGCGAAACCGCTGCGGGCGGGACGCCCGCGCGTCGGCGCGTTCGGAAATTGCCTTGTTCCCCGGCCTTGAACCTGCTTTGTTCTGCGCGTCGAAATGAAATCAGTTTTATGACGATTGAAGAAGCCATCAAGCGCATCAAGGTGTGCGCGGACCAGATGAATTCCCGCTACGGCGGCGTGGTGTTCGATGAGTGGGCAGTGGTGTCGCTGCTCCGGCAAAAGGCGCAGATACTTTCCTACCTCGGGCCGCGCAACGACGTGTTTCTCCAGAATTTCGCGAAGGACCTCGGCGGCTTGCGCGCGGGGTTGCTCGACCGGAATTTCAAGACGGGCGATTTTGAATTTGCGCGGCACGGCGTGGGGACGGGCTTCGAGGCGTTCATGGTGCTCGCGCCGGGCGTGTATCTGATCTGCAACAACACGCAGCAGTCCATGGATGACATCACTGCGAATCCCAAATGGCTCAACGCACAAATTCATTTTGCCGAGCTGGGCGATCAGGTGCGGGCCAATCCCTTGAAAGTGGCGCTCTGATTTTCGAACAGGAGGCAACGGAGCAAACAGAGTTGTCGTCGGGACGGTTGATCCCGGCTTGGCGATCGGGCATCTCTCTGCCACGTGGCGGTTTTCTTTTCGGTTCAGGCGCGGTATCGCTGCGGTTCATTCCCCTCTGCGAAACGTCGTGGGTCGGGCTTCTTGCCCGCCCGTTGAGCGGCCATGCTTGAGGAAATTGGGCAGCCTGGAAGCGTGCCCGACTACACTACGCGGATGGAGTTTTGCAGAGGTCTCAAAATGTTGCTGCGAACGAGCATGCCGCCGCCGTGTGCCTGAATCGGATTGACGTCCGTGTCGAGCCAGACCGCGCCTAGTTGGAATTGCGTCAGTGCGCTTACGTTCAGAGCCAGCAACGCGGACAACAACTGAAGGAGTCTGAGCTTTGCGTGAATCATCCGGTCAATGGACTTCGGCTGTGATCGCCACATTCAATCCGCGACATGAAAGCGATTTGCACGTCGTGAATTCCGCATCGCCGCGAAACGAAAACGGTTTTGCCTCGAGCCGGGGTTGCGCGGCAAAGTCGTGCATTATTTTCAAGCAGCAATGCACAACTGTTGGAATTGCGTTTTCGCGGATGCGGGTATGATGAGCTATCACAACGCGTGCATCCACAACGAGTCAACCCGTCAATCTCGTACTTCCCAACAGTGCGAAGTTGGTGGCGACGTTTCGTCGCGCGAGTTCTGATCAACACCACCCCGCACACTCGTTACACAACCCAACCCTCCCCAAATGAAAAAGAACGTTTTGTCCCGTTTTCAAATCTGCGCCTTGCTGGGCCTGCTGGCCGGGCTGATTGAGTTGCCCACGGCGTTTGCCGCCGTCGCCGTGTGGAGCGGTGCCAGCGGCACCGACACCAACTGGTCCACCGGCGGCAATTGGATCGGTGGCACAGGGACCGCCGGAGTGCCCGGCTCGACGGACGACGTGATCTTCGGCAACACCGGCGCGGCAACGAGCATCACCTCCATCAGCAACGTGCTGGACGGCACCGGCGGGAATTTTGCCGGAACGCTTTTCTCGCTGGCCTACACGAACGCGGTGACGGGCACATATCAAAACACGTTGATCGCGCCGGGGACGACGTTGAACCTCACCAACAACACCGGGCCGTTTGGCACCGCGCTGTTTGTGGGCACGCCCACCGCCGCCGCCGCCAACGCCTCGATCGTTGCG
>SCTL01000539.1 GCA_004297495.1 Verrucomicrobiota bacterium | reverse complement strand
CCGCAACGACGACCTGATCTTCGTTGATCTCACGAATGGCTGGAGCGCGCGCGGCAAGGATGGAATCTACCGCACCACCAACGGCGGGCAGAGTTGGACCTTGGTTTTTACCAACGGCGTGACCACTCCGGGCCTGACGAATCATTTTCGCGCCATCGGTTTTGCTTCGACCACACGCGGTTGGGCGGGAAATCTGGGTCCGGGTTCTTACGATGGCGCCGTGAACCACACCAACCTGCTCTGGGAAACTTTCGATGGTGGTCTGACGTGGAGTGCCGTGCCGGATCTTAAAAACCCGCCGGGCAAAACCAACGGTTTTTGCGCGCTGCATGTGTTGGATGCGCAACACATCTACGGCGCGGGCCGGGTGCGCGGGCCGGCCGTTTTTTACAAAACCGAAAATGGCGGCGCCAGTTGGTCCATGACCAACTTAACCGACGCTGGCGTGATGGGTGGCCTGATGGATGTTTATTTCATGAACACCAACCTCGGGTTCATTGTGGGGATGAATACGAACTCGTTTTTTTCGCCACCGTATTATGGAAGCATCGCCCGGACGACCAATGGCGGCGCTTCGTGGCAGGTCATGGCGACCACGCCGGTCGCGAGCAGTTATTTCTGGAAGATGTCCTGGCCCAGCACAAACATCGGCTACGTTTCTCTCCAACAGAATGCGGGTTACTCGGCGTTCGTTTTTTACAAGACCACGAATGGTGGACAGACCTGGGTCTCGAACGGCATTCCGCTGTCCATGTTGGGCACGTCCTCGTTTGAATTGCAGGGCATTGGCTTTGTGAGCACGAACGAGGGCTGGCTCGGCGGCGGTTCGCTGACGGCACCCAACAACTTCATCCACACGACCGACGGCGGTCTGACGTGGACCGCCATGGGCTATGTGAACGCGAATAATCTCAATCGGTTTCGGTTTGTCAGTCCCACGCTGGGTTATGTCTCCGGCATCAAGCTTCACGTCTATCACATCCCGCTCGCCGCGACGATCTCGCCCGGCACAACCAACGCCGCGGCGGGAACAAGCGTGACCTTGGCCGCGACAGTTTATGGCACGCCGCCGATTCAATTCCACTGGCGGCAAAACGGAACCAATCTCGTCGGCGGCACGACGAACGGATACACCATCACCAACGTCATCGCCGGCAGCGCCGGGAATTATGATCTCGTCGTGTCCGATTTCAGCGGCGCGCTCACCAGCGCGGTGACCACGGTGCTCGTCAGCGGCATTGCCCTGGCGCCGAGCATCACCGTCCAGCCCTGGAATACGGTGGCGAATCAGGGTTCAAACGCGACGTTCGCAGTCACCGCCAGCGGAACCGCGCCGCTGAGTTATCAATGGTTCTTCAATGCCGCCGTCATCGCAAACGGCACGAATGCCAGCCTCACCCTCACCAACGTTCAAGCCCCGAACGTTGGAAACTATTTCGTGGTCATCACCAACTCGGCAGGAAGTGTGACCAGTTCCGTGGCGGCGTTGTCGCTGGGTTTCGCGGATGATTTCGACAGTTACGGATTGCCGATCACGGTCACGAACGCGGCAACAACCAACGGCTACAAAATCTTTTTCGACGCGGCGTCCGGCCCAGTGGATTTCAAAGCCATCTTCGGTTTCGATTACTCGACCGTCGCGTTCCCCACGAACATCGTTTCCGCGCCGCACTCCGCCGGCGGCTCGACTCGGGGGCTTTATCTCACCGTGAACAAGGACGCGAACGGCCAACTCTCCGCCGTAAATCTTTATCCCGTTGCGCAGTCCAGCAGCGGTAACTTCGCGCTCAAGTTCGATCTTTGGATGAACTGGGCGACGCTCGGCTCGTCCAGCGAACAGGCGCTCTTCGGCATCAATCACTCCGGCAACGTCACGAACCGGCTCGGACTGGCGCCGAGCGACGGTTTGTTCTATGCCGTCAATGCCGATGGCAACATCTCCGCTGCCAACGCGACGCTCCGCGATTACAACGTGCTGCGCGGCGGCACGAACGCGGCCCCGATCCTGATGCTGACCAACAACGCGACCTTCGGCCCGACGCCGTTGCTCGCGCCGCAGTTCGATAATTTGAATCCCGGACTCGCCGCCCTCTTCCCCGCGCGCACCGTCGGCAGCGTGACGACGCCGGCGGGCAGCCCCGGCCTCGGCTGGGTCAGCGTCGAAGTGCGACAGGTCAACAACCTCATCACTTGTTTGCTCAACGACGTCGCCCTCGCGCAATACACCAACACCTCCGCCTACACCAACGGCACGATCATGCTCGGCTACTACGATGGATTTGTTTCCATCGGCGACTCGAACAGCTTCGCGATCTTCGACAATGTCCGCTTGGAAAACATCACACTCGCGCCGGTCGTGCTCTTGTCGCCGCAGGTGGGTGGAGGAAATTTCAGTTTTAGTTTTATGACCGAGGCGTATGAGACTTACTCGGTCGAGTGGACGACGAACGTGACCGCGTCCGTCTGGCAGAGCTACACGAACCTGGTCGGCGATGGGAGCCTGAACACGGTGCAAGTCCCGCTGTTGAATTCGACGCCGCAGTACTTCCGGGTCAGCCGACCGTGAGTTGATTCAACCACGCCGGTTCGACTATCACTTGACTGGCGGCTTGGAATCCATCCGCCGGCGCAAGAGGTGCGTCACGGCTTTGAGCGTGAGTTCCATCGGGAAGATGGGTTTGGAGATGACATCATCGCCGCCGGCCAGAATGCCCTTCGCGCGAAATTCAAAATCCGCGTGGCTCGTCACAAAGATCACCGGCGTGTGGATGTGCTCCGGAATTTTTCGCAACTGTTTGCACAACTCTAAGCCGTCGAGCCCCGGCATTTCGATGTCGAGCAGGACGAGATTGTAGGGGGTTTCCTTGAGCCACTTGGCGGCGAGGACCGCATCCTGCGTGGTGGTGCAGGGCAGGCGTGAGCGGTTCAGCGCCTCGGCCACGATGCGGTTCGAGATCGGGTCGTCATCCACCACAAGAATTTTGGCGACGATTTCGGCGTCGCGGCCCGTGTCGCGAATCCGCGCGCAGCGCACGGCGAGCAAATCCATCGCGCTCGTGATCGTGCGCAACACCGACGGCGAGATGGCGGCGGGTTTGGCCAACAACTCATGCAGCAACGCCTCGAAGGCGCTGGCGAGCAAAGTCATCGAGGGTTGATCGGCCAGCCCGGCCAGGCTCGTGAATTGCCGCGTCTGTTTGTAGAATTCCTCCAACCGGCTCTGGCGGGCGGCCTCGTCATGCGCGCGCACGAACGCCTGGCAGAGCGTGCGCATCTGCCCCACGGCTTGCGGCGCGCGCTCCAGAAATTCCTGCCACGCCCGGTGCGCCGCGTCCTCGGCGGGTGCCGCCGGGCTCGCGGGCGTCGCTTTGGTATTCAGGGTTTTCCCGACCATCTCGAGCAGTTCGCCGGGATTGCATCTCGCCTTGAGCAACGAACCCTGCACGCCCAGCCGCGTCGCTTCCTCCAGCATCTCGCCCATGAAACAATTCGTGAGCAGCAGGACCGGCGTGTCTTTCAATTGCGCGCTTCCGCGGATGAATTTCAAAACGTCCACGCCGGAAAACTTCGGCATCATCAGGTCCAGCACCACCAGGTCCGGCGGCAGCGAACGCAGCGAACGCACCGCCACGAACCCGTCGGAAACGGTTTCCACGGTGAAGCCCTCCTGGTTGAGCTTGCGTCCATAGACCGCCAGCACCAGCGCATCGTCGTCCACTACCAGTATTCGGCTCATCGTTCTTGTCAGTTAGCGGGTCTGCCTCATTTGCCGGGATTACTGTGCGGTGCGGCGGAAAAAGTGTCAACTGTTGCCGCCGCGGACGGACGCGGCTGGATTCACCATGCGGTTCAGCGTGGTGGCGGGTGACGCGTGACGCGGAACCGCGTCACCCGCCACTCGTCACCCGTCACGAGCCAGTCCAGAAATGCCGAATGGATGCCGGACTGAAAGCGACCGCCTGGTTGCCGCCTGGACAACCCGCGACCTATTCCGGCTGCGGCGTGTAAACGAGCGTGAACTGGAGGAACTGCTTCTTATCCACGCGCACCGTGACCGGCACTCCTTGCGGGATGACCAGTCCCGGCGGTGCATCCGCGAACGGGATCAGCGAATAAGTGCCCGGCTTCAAACCCACGTCGAAGTGCAACTGGTTGTCCGTGTCCGCCACGGTCTGAAACTTCCGCCCGTCGGTGGCGATGATCAGGATGTGGCATTGCGTGATGAACGTCGGGAAGCCGGTGACCTGGCCGGTGATGCCCGATTGATGGTAGCCTCTGGATTGTGCGGCCAGCGGTGCGAGGCAAAAAACTGCGGCGACCGACAACAACGTCAATTTGAACAATAATTTCTTCATAAACATCTCCGTGAGCTTGCATCGTCCGGTTTACGACGACGTAATTCTAAATACGACCGGGCGACGCGGTCTGCAAGTGGAGAGACTTCGGAATTGTCCGTCCGTGCTGCGCCACCGCGCGAGTCAACGACGCCGGGGACGAGCGTCGGGCTTCTCTCCGACGAACTCGCTTGGGCGACGCTCCCGCCGGGGCGGAATAGGCCGCTCCTACGGAGCTGGGTTTCGTTTTTTCGGCGGGTTACTACAAAGATGGCGCGCCTACGGCGCTGGGGGGTGGAAGCCGTTTCTGGCAATCATCCGATCGAACGACCCAAGCAACGATTGCAACCGGGATGCTCGCGCCGGGTGCGCTGGGGCGTGGGGCTAGACATCATGGGTCAATCTCTACTGACTGCTAAAATGCTCCCAATCCCTAAAAGGAATAGCAAACCCACATGAAGCATCAGTGCGAGGGCCGGGAGTCCACCTGTGCTGCTCCTCGTCAGGCTTGACGCACGAACGGCAAATAGCAACCCGATGACCGAGGCGACAATCCAAGGAGCTGTCATGATCCACGGCCACTGTCTCATCCAGAAAGCTACGACGTCCACCGTCGAGAACAATGCAAGCTCAACAGTCGGAATAAGCGCCAACAGAAACGAAATATACAGACACCTCTGCATCGCACGCTCTCGGGTGTCTGGTCCTGGAGTCATGTTCGCGTGTGGCGGCATAAACAGTGATGCCTAACAATTTAATTATCAGGAAAATTTTCCATGCGCTACCGCTGGATGCGCGCGGAGCCGCCTTTGGCGAAGGCTTTCACCTGTTCGACCGTCGCCATCGTGGTGTCGCCGGGGAACGTGGTCAGCAACGCGCCGTGCGCCCAGCCGAGATTCACCGCTTCCTGTTCGCTCGCGCCAGTGAGCAGTCCGTAGAAGAATCCCGCCGCGTAGCCGTCGCCGCCACCGACGCGGTCCACCACGTCGAGTTCGCACATCGGGGATTGGTAAGTCTTGCCGCTCACCCACGCGACCGCGCCCCACGTGTGACGATTGGTGGAGTGAACTTCGCGCAGCGTCGTAGCCACCGCTTTCACGTTCGGAAATTTCTTCGTCGCCTTGGCGATGACCGCGAAGAACGCCGACGGGTCGAGCTTGGATTTGCTCTCCACATCCTGACCTTCGATGCCGAGACCTTTCTGCAAATCCTCCTCGTTGCCCACGAGCACGTCCACATGCTCGACAATGCGCGCGAGCACGCTGACGGCTTTGTCCTGACCGCCCCAGATGTCCCAGAGCTTCTGGCGATAGTTGAGATCGAAGGAGGTGATCGCGCCGGCAGCCTTGGCGGCTTTCATGGCTTCGATGATGAGTTCGCCGGTGGTCTCGGACAGCGCGGCAAAAATTCCGCCCGAGTGAAACCAGCGCACGCCGGCGCCGAAGATTTCCTTCCAGTTGAAATCGCCGGGCTTGAGCTGGCCGGCGGCTTCGTTGCTGCGGTTGTAGAACACGACCGGAGCGCGCACGCCCTGACCGCGATCGGAATAGACCGTGGCCATGTTCGGCCCGCGCACGCCATCGTGTTTGAATTTTTTGTAGAACGGCTTCACGCCCATCGCGCGCACGCGTTCGGCGATGAGGTCGCCGATGGGATAATCCACCATCGCGCTGGCGACGCCGGTGTTGAGGCGGAAGCAATCGGCGAGATTGGCCGCGCAGTTGAATTCGCCGCCGCTGACGTGGATGTCGCAGTGGCTCGCCTTGCGGAAGGGAATGATGCCGGGATCGAGACGATGGACGAGTGCGCCGAGGGAAAGGAAATCGAGCGCGCCGGTGGAGGGGATTTTCAGGCCGTTGTTCATATTCGTAGGTTAAATCAAAGTGTGCGGCAGATTGCCGGTAAGCTGCGGCGGCGTCAACGCAGCGCACCTTGAATTTTGTGCAATGCTTCCGTAGCGGCGTCTCGGCAGAGCGCCGCCAGCCAAGGAAGATTTTGCGGCGCTCTGCCGAGACGCCGCTACGTTGAGGGAAAAATATCGGAGGCCGCCCCCCAAACGAGCGGGACGACCTCCGATTCCACCGTGCCCAACTTACCGGCTGCCAGCCTGCTCCCAGTAGGAGAGCATTTCCACTAGGGCAGTACCCGTTTCAGCCGGTAAAACTTCTTTGGCGCGGATAGATTGATTTCCACGTGGTTCAGCAGGTTGCTGACCGCGGGGGTGGTAAGCACTGGCGTCCAGTTCGCCGGAGCGAAACCGTCCGTGGCTTCCAAAGTGAATCCGCTCGGCGCGGTCGGCCAGGTGAGCATCAGCTTGCCCGGCGTGGTGCGGATGGGTTCGAGCGCGGGCGGCGTGTTGACGAGCCGGAAGAATTTTTGCGGGCCGGTCATTGGTACGTGGATGATGCACCAGCCGTTGGAAATCACGGGCACGATTCCGGCGGGCGACCATTTCTTCAAATCCACGCTGACTTCGAGGCGGTAATCGTTCGTGGAATAAGCCGGCCACCGCAGCATCATGGTCTGCGATTGCGCGGAGACGAGCGACACCCGCGGCAACGCGGCGATCACAGACAGGGTCTGTTGATTCGTGGTCGCGTTGCCGCAGGCATCGGTCGCTTTCCAAGTGCGGGTGACATCGTAAATCGGTGCGAGCAGATTGTTCGTAATCGTGCTCTGCGTCATGACGGTTGTGGCGCTGCACAAATCCGTCGCCACCGGCGTGCTGAAGCTGAACGCGCCGCCGGCATTGAGGGTCTTGTTCGTCCCGACGGTCAGGACCGGCGGCGTGGTGTCGCGCACGGTGATGGTCTGCACCAGATTGGTGGTGTTACCGGATTCGTCGGTCGCGGTCCAGGTGCGGGTCACGGTCTTTGTGCTGCCGCATCCGTTGCTGACCACGTCGCTGTAATAAACTTTCACCGTGCCGCAAGTGTCTTGCACGAGGGCCGAGCCGACGGCGTTGGTGCTGGTGTCAGTGGCCGGG
>SCTL01000538.1 GCA_004297495.1 Verrucomicrobiota bacterium | reverse complement strand
CGTGAAGGTCGAACTGGACGGCAAACCCTTCGACACCGGCCTGCGCAAGTTCGGCGCGCTCATCGGCGACGGCGCGGAAGTCGGCTGCAACGCGGTGCTCAACCCCGGCAGCATCATCGGCCGCGGCGCGGTGATTTACCCCGGCGTGAACTGGCGCGGCATCCTGCCGGCGAACATGATCGCGAAGAACAAGGCGCAGATTGAAGTCGTCGCGCGGCGATAAAGACTGGCAAACGTGAAAAACGCTTGCCGGACCGTGCGGGAATCATATATTGACAGCGATATATGAAGACAATATCGGTCAACGTATCCGAGCCGGTCTACGAAGATTTCATGGAGCACGCCCAGCGCACCGACCGCACGGCAGCGGAGCTAATTCGCGAGGCGATGGAATTGTTTCGCAGCCAGCGCATCCGTCCGCGAACCAGCCTTGCCGGGCTCAAACCGCTCAATCTCGGCAAGACACTCCGCCCGCTCACGAGCCGCGATGACTTGCTGGGAGAAATGCTGAAATGACCCACGGCCTCGACACCTCCTTCCTTGTCGCGGTCGAAGTCAGTTCGCACGCGGAGCACGCCAACTGCCGCACGCGCTTTCAAAGGTTGCTGAAAGCCGAAGACACATTCTCCCTCGCGCCGCAAATTCTTGCCGAGTTCATTCACATTGTTACCGACCCACGACGATTTTCGTCGCCACTGACGCTGGAACAAGCCATCGGGCGGGCGGAAATTTGGTGGAACGCCGCAGAAGTTGTTCACGCATTCCCGACGGCGGAAAGCACGCTGCTCTTTCTTGGTTGGTTGGAGGAACACAAACTGGGCCGGAAGCGACTGCTCGACACCATGCTGGCGTCCACGCTGCAAGCAAGCGGTGTGACTTCGCTCCTCACCCTCAACCGGGACGACTTCGTGGTGTTTGGGGGCTTCACGTTCCCCAAATGATTTCCGTCATCGAACAACAACCCGCCGGCGCGGATTTGGTTGCGCAGGTGGAAGAGATTTTTTCGCCGACGGGCATCCTGTCGCGCGCGAAGAATTTCGAGTTCCGTCCGCAGCAACAGCAGATGGCTGTGGCCGTGGCGCGGGCGTTGCAGAACCGCGAACATCTCGCGGTCGAGGCAGGCACGGGCGTGGGCAAATCGCTCGCGTATCTCGTCCCGGCGATTCTGTTCGCGGTGGGGCAGGAAAAAAAGGCGGTCGTCTCCACGCACACGATCAATTTGCAGGAGCAGCTTACGGAAAAAGATTTGCCGATGCTCGCGGGCGTGCTTGGCGCGCTCACGCCGCCGGTGATGTTCAGCTTCACGATGCTGAAAGGCCGCGCGAATTATCTCTGCACGCGCCGGCTGCACAAGGCGATGCAGCAGGCGGGCAATCTGTTCACGTCGTCCGAGGCCGAGGAACTGAAGCGCATCTACGAGTGGGCGAAGGAAACCAAGGACGGCAGCCTGTCGGATTTTAGCATCGAGCCGGACCTGAAGGTCTGGGGACAGGTTTGCTCCGAGCGCGGCCTTTGTTCGCCGAAGACTTGCGGCTACCAATCGGATTTCAGCAAGGACCACGAGGTTTGTTTTTTCCAGCGCGCGCGCAACCGCATCCTGTCGTCGGACGTGCTGGTGTTGAACCACACGCTGTTCTTCACGCTGCTCGGCGGCGTGAATGAGGAGCAGGAGGGCGGCATACTGTTCAAGAACGACTTCGTGATTTTCGACGAGGCGCACACGATGGAAAGCGTGGCGTCCAAGCACATCGGCTTGAGCGTGTCGAGCGGCCAGGTGCGTTACGCGCTGAACCGGCTGTGGAATCCGCGCACGGAAAAGGGACTGCTCGCCACCTTGCGCAGCGGCAACTCCGTGAAGCTCGTCGCCGACATCTTGAGCGAGTCGGACAAGTTCTTCGAGAACGTGGAGTCCGCGTGCGAAGAACTGGCGAGCGAGGCGAAGAAAAATTCCTTCGGCGGCGGCGAACGCAAGCGGGCGTGGAGCGAACTGCGCATCCGTCGCGCCGAACTGGTGCAAGACAACGTGACGTTGCCGATCCAGCGTTTGCGCGAAGCGGTGAGCGACCTCATCAAGACGAGCGACGACAAGGACATCGGGCAAGAGTTGTTGGAGTGCAACCGGCGGCTCGGCGAGTTGAAGGTGGAGGTGGCGGAGTTCCTGAGCCAGCAGGCGGAGGATCACGTTTACTGGGTCGAACGCAGCGGCAAGGCGCACAAAAGTCTTTCACTCAACGCCGCGCCGGTGGACGTGGCGGATTTCCTGCGGCGGCGGTTATTCGAGAGCGACACGAGCATCGTGATGACCAGCGCGACGCTGGCGACGACGGCCCGGGAAGTTGCAAGTTCCAAGTTGAAGGTTGCAGGTTCTCCGGACGCGACGCGCCAGAAAACTTTCAACCCGCAACCCGCAACCTGCAACTCGCCGCTGAATTATTTTGCGAAACGAGTGGGTTGTGAAGCCGCGACCCAACTCCAGGTCGGCACGCCGTTCGATTACGAGCGACAGATGAAATTGTTTGCGGTCAAGAAAATGCCTGATCCGCGCGAAGCCGGATACGCCGAAGCGTTGGAACATTGGATCGGAAATTTCATCAAGCAGACGCACGGCAAAGCGTTCGTGCTGTTCACGAGCTACAAGCTGATGCAGGAAGTCGCGGAGCGGATGCAGCCGTTCTTCGACGAGTTGGGCCTCGCGCTCTTCGTGCAGGGCACGGGCACGCCGCGCTCGACGATGCTGGAGAAGTTCAAAGACGACGTGGACTCCGTGCTCTTCGGCACGGACAGTTTCTGGCAGGGCGTGGACGTGCCGGGCGAAGCGTTGAGTAATGTGATCATCACGCGGCTGCCGTTCGCCGTGCCGGATCATCCGCTCATCGAGGCGCGGATCGAAGCCATCGAAGCGCGTGGCGGAAATTCCTTTGGCGAATTCTCGCTGCCCGAGGCGATCTTGAAATTCCGCCAAGGCGTCGGGCGATTGATTCGCACGAAGACCGACACGGGGATCATTGTCGTGCTCGACAGCCGCATTCTCGAAAAGCGATACGGCCAGGCTTTTCTCGACGCGCTGCCGAAGTGTCCGGTCGAGATTGTTTAAGTTTGTGCGCTTGCACGCGTGCGAGGCGCGTTTATACTCGGCCTCTCGAAATTTATGAACGCTAATCCCATCCGTGTCGCTGTCACCGGCGCTGCCGGCCAAATCGGTTACTCCCTCCTCTTCCGCATCGCGTCCGGCGCGTTGTTCGGGCCGAACCAGCCGGTCATTCTCCACCTCATCGAAGTGGACGTGCCGGAGATTCTCGAAAAACTTAAAGGCACGGTGATGGAAATCGAGGACTGCGCGTTTCCGTTGCTCAAGGGCATCGTTGCCACCGGCAATCTTGATGCCGGCTTCAAGGACGTAAACTGGTGTCTGCTCGTCGGCGCCGCGCCGCGCAAAGCCGGCATGGAACGCAAAGACCTGCTCGGCGCGAACGGAAAAATTTTCGTCGGCCAGGGCAAGGCGATTCAAAAGAATGCTGCCAGCGATGTCCGCGTGCTCGTGGTCGGCAATCCGTGCAACACCAACGCGCTGATCTGCATGAACAACGCGCCCGGCGTGCCGAAGGACCGCTTCTTCGCCATGACGCGGCTCGACGAAAATCGCGCCAAAGCCCAACTCGCGCAGAAGGCCAGCGTGGACACGACCGCCGTCACCAACCTCGCCATCTGGGGCAATCACAGCGCGACGATGTATCCCGATTTCTTCAACACCCGCATCGGCACCCGGCCCGTGCCGGACGTCATCAAGCACACCGAGTGGCTGGAGAAAGATTTCATCAGCATCGTGCAGCAACGCGGCGCGGCGATCATCAAGGCGCGCGGTCTCTCCAGCGCGGCGAGCGCGGCGAACGCGGCGATTGACACCGTCGTCTCGCTCGTGAATCCGACGCCCGCCGGCGATTGGACCAGCGTGGCCGTGTGCAGCGACGGCAGCTACGGCATTGAGAAGGGTTTGATGTTCAGTTACCCGATCCGCAGTGCGGGCAAGTCCTGGGAAATCGTGCAAGGCGTGCCGCTCAACGAATTCAGCCGCGCCAAGATCGCGATCACGGAAAACGAATTGAAGGAAGAGAAGACGCTCGTGGCTGAGTTGCTGCCGAAGTAAGAAGCAAAGAATCTTTTACGAAGCGCGGTCGCAAGGCCGCGCTTTTTTATTTCCGCACGTTGGCATTTCCCGGCGAACTGTAGTAGAAGAAAAGCGTGAAAGCCCCTAGCCAGCCAGCGCCCCGGCGAACCGTCGTGGCCGGCGCGGTGTTGCTTTCGTGCCTGCCGGCGCTGGCGGATTGCACGTTCACGAACAGCGCGCTTACGCCGATGCCCGAGTTTGGGTTCAATAATTATTCCAACGTGCCCGCCGGGCTTTATCCGCTCGGCGCGAACACGCGTCCGCCCACGCACGAAGCCGCCGGTCTCGCCCTCGCGCAAAACCTTCAGCCGCTCGACGCGTCCGGCAACGCGGACACGAACAACGGCAAAATCGTTTTGCTTTCGCTCGGCATGTCGAACACCACGCAGGAATGGGCGACCAAAGGAACGAATCATTTCACCGCCCTCGCCACGAGCGATCCCGCGCTCAACCCGCGCGTGCGCGTCGTGGACGGCGCGATCGGCGGGCAGGACGCGCCGGATTGGACGAATGCGAACGCGACGACGTGGAGCACCGTCATCGGCACGCGGTTGCCCGCCGCCGGCGTGACGACGAATCAAGTGCAAGTGCTCTGGCTCAAGCAGGCGCTCGCCGGCCCGCGCAATTACGGCAACTTCCCGCTCCACGCGCAGGCATTGCAAAGCCAGCTCGCCATCATCCTCCGCATCGCCAAACAAAAATATCCGAACCTCAAGCTCGCCTACCTGTCGTGCCGCACGCGCGCCTACACCAGCACGCCCACGGATTTGAATCCCGAGCCGTTCGCGTTTGAAACCGGCTTCGCTGACAAGTGGGTGATCGAAGACCAGATCAACGGCGTGAACAATTTGAATTACGATCCGGCCAAAGGAGCGGTCGTCGCGCCATGGCTTTCGTGGGGGCCATACATCTGGGCCGACGGACTTGACCCGCGCAGCGATGCGCTCACGTGGCTGTGTAGCGACACGGAAAGTGATTTCACGCATCCCTCGCCAACGGGCGGTGTCCCGAAAGTGGCGCGGCAGCTTCTTTCCTTTTTCAAGACCGACGTCACCGCGACGCCGTGGTTCTTGCGCAAGAATTTACCTGGCAGCCTGACTGTGCCGAGTTGCGCGCCGACGGCAAGCGTGACCAATGGCGCCGCGCCGCTCACGGTCGCGTTCACCGCGCACGCCTCCTTCCCCGCCGGCGCGGCCGGGCACGACGCGCAATGGATTTTCGAGGACGGCGAATCCTCGACGAACCTGAATCCGGTGAAAACCTTCCCGACGCCGGGCCTCTATCACGCGCGCCTCACCGTCACCACAACCAACGGCGAGACGGCGCAAGGCAGCGTGGCGGTCAACGTGACCGGCACGTTCGCGCAATGGCAGGCGGCGAAATTCACGGCGGCGGAACTGGCCAATCCCGCCATCAGTGGCGACAACGCCAATCCCGACGGCGATCATTTTCCCAACCTGCTCGAATACGCAATGGGGCTGGAGCCGAAAACCGCCAACCCGGCGGCGACGTTCGGCACGAGCCTGAGCAACGGCGTGTTTTCGATCAGTTTTCCGCACCTGAAAGCCGCCGCGGACGTGACGCTCACGTTGGAAACCTCGAATGATTTGTCCACTTGGTCGCCGTTGGCCGGGCAGACGGCGAGCGATCTCGGGCCGGTGGAAATTCTCCTCGCGCAGTCCGCCGTGCGCCCGAACACCGCGCGGTTCTTCAGGCTCAAGGCTTCGCAGTAGGGCGGCGCGTGGACTTTCCGGGAGCGGACGGAACTTTTCACTCGCCAAAACCGTTGCATCCGCGAAAATCTCTCTTTGGGAAATTCCATGACTGAACAAATCGTCATTCTTGATTTCGGTTCGCAATACACGCAGGTCATCGCGCGGCGCATCCGCGAGTGCAACGTCTATTCCACCATCGTCCACTTCAACACGCCCGCCGCCGAGATCGCCCGGATGAAGCCGAGCGGCATCATTCTTTCCGGCGGACCGTCGAGCGTGTATGCGGCGAACGCGCCGTTGCCGGACAAGAACATTTTTGCGCTCGGCGTGCCGGTGCTCGGCATCTGCTACGGCGTGCAACTGCTCGCGCACTTCCTCGGCGGCAAGGTCGAGAAAGGATTGAAGCGCGAATACGGCAAGGGGACGCTCACGGTGAAGGACGGTTCGTGCGCGTTGTTCGACAAACTGCCTCGCTCGCTGCAGGTCTGGAATTCCCACGGCGACAAGCTCACGAAAATTCCTGACGGCTTCAAGCCGGTCGCGGCCACGGAAAATTCCGAATATGCCGCGATTGAAAACCGCGCGAAGAAATTCTTCGGGCTGCAATTCCATCCCGAAGTCGTCCACACGCCGCGCGGGCGCGAGGTGTACGCGAACTTCGTCCACAACGTTTGCGGCTGCGGCAAACAGTGGACGATGCGCAATTACATCGAGCAGGCGGTCGAGGAAATCCGCAAGCAGGTCGGCCAGGAAAAGGTCATCCTCGGCCTGAGCGGCGGCGTGGATTCCAGCGTGGCGGCGGCGCTCCTGCACAAGGCCATCGGCGACCAACTCATCTGCATCTTCGTCAACAACGGCGTGCTGCGCGCGCGTGAGGCGGAAGTCGTGCAACAAGTCTTTGGAAAAAGTTTCAAGATCAAGCTGCAATATGAGGACGCCTCAAAGATCTTCCTCTCGCGACTCAAAGGCGTCACCGATCCCGAGCGCAAACGCAAAATCATCGGCAAAACGTTCATCGAGGTTTTCAGTGACGCGATGAAGCGTGTCGGCAAGGCCAAATTTCTCGCACAAGGCACGCTCTATCCTGACGTCATCGAGTCCGTGCCGATTGCCGGCAATCCCGCGGCGCTCATCAAGAGCCATCACAACGTCGGCGGCCTGCCGAAGAACATGAAGTTCCAACTGGTCGAGCCGCTGAAGTGTTTGTTCAAGGACGAGGTGCGATTGCTCGGCGAGGAACTTGGCGTGCCGAAGGAAATCGTCTGGCGGCAGCCGTTCCCCGGCCCGGGCCTGGCCGTGCGCATCCTCGGCGAAGTCACGCCCGCGCGGTGCGAGATTTTGCGCAACGCCGACGCCATCGTGGTCGAGGAAATGAAGGCGAGCGGACTTTACTACAAGATCTGGCAGAGCTTCGCCGTGCTGCTGCCGGTGCGCAGCGTGGGCGTGATGGGGGACGAGCGGACGTATGATTACACCATCGCCATCCGCGCCGTGGAATCGCAGGACGGCATGACGGCGGATTGGGTGAAGCTGCCCTACGACCTGCTGGAGAAACTCGCCTCGCGCATCATCAACGAAGTGAAAGGCGTGAACCGCTGCGTCTTCGACATCACGAGCAAGCCGCCGGGCACGATTGAGTGGGAGTAGTATTTGCAGGCAAAGGAATGAGGACTGCCACTGCCTAGCTGTCTGCTTGTTCGCAAACAACAAAAAAGCCGGAGACGCGGGCGTCTCCGGCGAGAATGGAAGTGAATCGCTTACTTGCGATTGCGTCGCCAGATAATCAGGCCAAGGGTGGCAAATCCAGCAATGGTCATCGTCGCCGGCTCGGGAACGGCCGAGAAGGAAACGGAGAAATCATCCACGCCGAAGCCGTGGTCGTTGCCGCTGTCGTCAAGGTCAGTCCAACGAAGGAAAATTTCCTCGCCGGGATTCAACGTTACGCCCGTCAGGACCGTGGCCGAAAACACGGTGCGGTTCGCAGCCAGATTTCCATCCAGCGTGGCAGCCGTGGCCCCGGTGGTCGGACTGAGAAAGTCCAGAGACGAGAACGGAGTCCAACCATTGACTCCGGGAGCGACCGTGTCCAGCGGGCTGGCGAAGGGAGTGGCGCTGATCTTGTAGGAGAACAGCAGCGATTGAACCGCCGTGTTGCCACCATTTCTCCACTGCTCGCCCGTGTAGGCGATCGTCACGGTTCCCAAAGGCGAGGCGGTGTCGTTTTGGATTCGCAATCCAAAAGCATTGGTTTTCGGTGTGCCCGAGGAGGAAGTGCCCAAGGCCCGGTCAGCATTCAGAATGGTGCCATAACTCCAAATCGTGCCATTATTGGCCGATCCATCGCCAACGCGGTAACCGGTGTAGGCATAGGGGCCGAACAGCGTCGCGGTGCCGCCCGTAAATGATCGCGAAGCATACCAACCCGCCAAACCGACAGTCGCATTATCTGTCCACGTGTAAGTGGTGGCAGCCGGCGTGTTCGACAAGCTGTCGAAATTCTGACTGTAGCTGAGGCCGCCGCTCAGGAGAATTTGCGCGTTCGAGTTGATGGTCAGAAAAAGGACGACCGCCAAGGTAGCTACCAAACTGATTTTCTTAAGCATAATACGCCTTCTGTGGAACTTTATTGTGCTCACTCTAACTACCGCCATCGGGCGGTCAAGCCTTCGTTTCAACTAAATACTCACAATCTGTTCGCAGGATGCTCGGGTGAATTACCGAGTCAGCCGCTCCTCCGCGCTGCGGGACGCGCCCGACTCAATGGAAGCTCCTTTCGTGCGAAATGGCAGCTTCCGGGAATAAAGTTCTTTCTGGGCGGCGAGCGCCTCGACCAGTTTCGTTTCCGCGCTCAATCCGGCGATTCGCCCGGCTTGTTCAGCGGTGGCCACGGCTTCGTCGAATCGTTTGGACTCGGCATAAGCGGCGGCCAGCGTGCCGAGGTAAATGGGATCGCGG
>SCTL01000049.1 GCA_004297495.1 Verrucomicrobiota bacterium | reverse complement strand
GATCCTTCAACTCGGCGAACTTCACCTTGAGCAGTTCGTTATGCTTCAACGCGTCGTCGAGCGCGGCGATGAACTGCGGCGTGAGTCCTTCCTTGCCGACTTTGAGCGTCGGCTTCATCAACTGGCCGCGGGCTTTGAACTCGCGGATCTGCGCATTGGTCAATGACACCATGCCCGGAGTATGACGAATCCCCGGCAAAAAGCTTGGAATAAAAAAGGCGGACAGACTTTCGTCCGTCCGCCTCGAATCGTGTAAAGCCGCCTTACATGTGGCTGATGATGTTGTCCCCGAACTGCGAGCATTTGATCTCCGTCGCGCCCTCCATCTGGCGCGCGAAGTCGTAGGTTACGCGTTTGCTGCCGATCGCGCCGTTCAATCCCTTCACGATCAAATCCGCCGCTTCGGTCCAGCCCATATAACGCAGCATCATTTCGCCGCTCAACACAACTGAGCCAGGATTCACCACGTCTTTGTTCGCATACTTCGGGGCAGTGCCGTGCGTGGCCTCGAAGATCGCGTGGCCGGTAATGTAATTGATGTTGCCGCCGGGCGCGATGCCGATGCCGCCGACTTGCGCGGCAAGCGCGTCGCTCAAGTAATCGCCATTTAGGTTCAGCGTGGCGATCACGTCGAAGTCCGTCGGGCGCGTGAGCACTTGTTGCAGCGTGATGTCGGCGATGGCGTCCTTGATGACGATGCCTGCGCCGGGTTTGCCTTCGGGAATCTTGCACCACGGGCCGCCGTCCATTTCCACCGCGCCGAAAAACTTCTTCGCGACTTCGTAGCCCCAGTCGCGGAACGCGCCTTCGGTGAACTTCATGATGTTCCCCTTGTGCACGATGGTCACGCTCTTGCGCTTGAACTTGATCGCGTAAGCAATCGCGCTGTGAATCAACCGCACGCTGCCGCTGTAACTCACCGGCTTAATGCCGACGCCGACTTTCACGTCGCTCGGAAAGTCTTTCGCGCCGACGGCGTTCCAGAATTCCTCGGCGGCGGGCTTGGTGCTGAAACGAATCTTCTTAAAGTCCTTCGGGAATTCCTTGGCGATGAAATCCAGAATCTTCTGCGACTCGGGCGTGCCGCCGGCGAACTCGATGCCCGCGTAAATGTCCTCGGTGTTCTCGCGGAAGATGACCATGTCCACCTTCTCGGGATGCTTCACCGGCGAGGGCACGCCCGAGAACCATTGCACCGGACGCAGGCAGACGTAGAGATCGAGCATCTGGCGCAGCGCGACATTCAGCGAGCGGATGCCGCCGCCGACTGGCGTGGTAAGCGGGCCTTTGATGCCGACGAGATATTCTTTGAACGCCTCGACGGTGTCATCGGGCAGCCAGTTGTTGAACTTCTTGAACGACTCTTCGCCGGCGAAGACTTCAAACCACGAAATCTTCCGTTTGCCGGCGTAAGCCTTCTGCACCGCCGCGTCGAACACGCGCACGCTGGCGGCCCAGATGTCCGGCCCGGTGCCGTCGCCGCGGATGAACGGGACGACGGGATTTTCCGGCACAGTGAGTTTGCCGGCGGTGATGGAGATTTTTCCGCCTGCGGGCGGCGTGCAAGTTGTGTAGGCCATGTTGTTCAGTTGTTAAAATTCAAACCCGCGTAGGATTACTGAGTTTGCGCTGATGCCGCAAGATGATTGGCA
>SCTL01000537.1 GCA_004297495.1 Verrucomicrobiota bacterium | reverse complement strand
CGCGAATGGCTGGCGAAGAATTTCGCGACGGTGGACGAGTTCATCCAGTATTCGCTCTCGGTCCAGAACCGGCGGAAGTCGCGCATGGGATTCGCGTTACAGAATCATCTGGCCGAATTGTTCACGCGGCTCGGACTGCGCTTCACGCCGCAAGCGCGGACGGAGGCCAGCAACAAACCCGATTTCATTTTCCCCGGCGAGCGGGAGTATCACGACGCGACGTTCAACGCCGCGCTGCTGGTCATGCTGGGCGTGAAGTCCACGAGCAAAGACCGCTGGCGGCAGGTGCTGACGGAAGCGGACCGGATTCCGCAGAAGCATCTTTGCACGCTGGAGGCCGGCATCTCCGCCAAGCAGACCGACGAGATGCGGCGGCAACAGCTCACGCTCGTCGTCCCGACCGGCTTGCACGCCACCTACACGGCGGCGCAACTGGCGGGCATGTTGAGCGTGACGGAATTCGTGGAGTTCGTCCGGCGGAAGCAGAGTTGACAATGCCCGACGTTTTTACCAAAGCGAAGCGGTCGGAAGTGAGACACAAATTTCACGAATTGGCACTAATTCAGAAAAGCGAGCCTGCCTGCGTTTTCCCGGCGTTAATCCGTTCGTGTAAATTGGTGTAATTCGTGTCTATGGCTGATGTCTTTTCCAAACGAAAGCGTTCTGAGGTCATGTCGCGGATTCGCGGGCGCGGGAACAAGGACACGGAACTGGCGCTGGCGAAGTTGTTGCGGCGACATCGCATCACCGGCTGGCGGCGTAATCAACCAGTGTTTGGCAAACC
Organism: Verrucomicrobiota bacterium; assembly: GCA_004297495.1. Taxonomy (GTDB): domain Bacteria; phylum Verrucomicrobiota; class Verrucomicrobiia; order Limisphaerales; family JADLHS01; genus SCTL01. The sequence goes on along the minus strand of SCTL01000537.1, from coordinate 1,391 downwards.
GGATTTCATTTTCCCCAAACTCAAGCTCGCCGTTTTTGTGGACGGTTGTTTCTGGCATGGCTGCCCAAAGCACGGCACAAAGCCGAAGAACAATCAGGCGTTCTGGCGGAAGAAGCTTTCTGCCAATAAACGTCGTGACGCACTCGTCACGCGAACGTTGCGGCGCTACGGCTGGCGCGTATTACGAGTTTGGGAACACGAACTGGCCAGGAGGAACGAGGCCAGACTCGTGCGCAGATTGACAGCGGCACTTGGCCGTTAAGAATACCTGCAGCTTGGAAGCAATCGGCACTTTGTATCCGGCCTAGGACTCGCCCGGGCTCATTGTGTACAATTTCATGTACCAGGTTGCCAATTGCAGCATCACCAACATCAGGACTAATCCCCCGGGCATGAGCAACCGGGTTTTTACGGGCACATTTTTGCCGCCGACGAACGCGATATAGCCAGATATCAAGGCAATCACTGGCGGGAGAATGCTGGCCACCATCGGTTGACTACTTGCTCCTACAAACATCCCGACAGTCATTCCGAAAAAGGAAAACGCGACAAAAACCATTAAAGTGCGCAACCATCGCTCGCAAAGAACAAAGCGGTAAAGCGATGCAAGGAACAGCGACCCGAGCAGACAGCCCGCAAACAGCGGTGCCAGAATAACGAGTGCCTTCGAGAGGGTTGAAAAATTCTCGGTTAGATCTTTGACGTGATTCACAGGCGAAGCCTTTCCCGTTCCAGTCTTTTCTTTTCATTCTGCGCCCATTTCGCCTCAGACCGGTAGCGGGCAAGGTTTCGCTCATAGACCTGCATGTAATCGCCTTTCAGTCCGCTATTCTCAAATTCCTCCTTCAACCGCGAATGGTAGGTATCGTACTCCTGGTTCGACACTCTACCTGTACGGCGTCGTGCTTCGAGCTCCGCATCAGCACTCTTTAGCTTGGCGACATACTTGATCACACCCTTGTTGTAATTCTCCAGGACAAATTCCCTGAAATACTCAAGCGTCTGTAAATATTTACCGACGTCAGCCAGCTCTTTGCCCTTCACCTCGGGGAATTGATTGTCCAAAATTATTGCTGGAAACGACGGCAGCGCAAAATTATTTGGTGTCTCCTTGGGCATTTGTTGCGCATTGAACGCAAACCCAGCGGCAAAAAATAAACAGAGCAACAGAGGGGAAAAGTTCTTGTTCATAGGTGTTCAAAATCAGCTTTTGATTTGCCGACAAGCACTGGCGGTTGATCGGCATCGAGATTTAGGTCATGAAGATTCAAACCATCCTTGCCCAGTACTTGCAGCTTGGAAGCAATCAGCGTCTCTGAGTTGACCGCCTTGTTGCCCATGAGAATGGCCCGCATCGTAAGCCCGCCGGCCTTTTACGCAAGCGAGTAATT
>SCTL01000536.1 GCA_004297495.1 Verrucomicrobiota bacterium | reverse complement strand
TCGGCTGCTGCCGCGCAGAGTTACGGCTTTGAATTGGAGTTCGTGGTCGGTCATGGATTAGCAGACGGAAACGGTCTTTGTTGATACAGAATTGGCCAAGGCGGTTGATTCAGTTTCACCAACCCGCCTGACTTTTTGAAATTGAGCTTCCCTTGAACGTAAAGCAAATGAATCACGCCTTTGTGCAGGGCCACTTGCGGGCGGCCAGCTGTGATCTCGGATTTGAAACCGTCGGTAACTTGCGTTGGCTTGGTCCAGGTTTTGCCGCTGTCGTCGCTAGTAACATAATAGATGTCGCTCGGCCCAAATTCAGTCCGGTCGGCCAGCCCGCGAGCGCCCGCCCACGCCACAACCAGATTATTTCCCTCGGCCGCCATGCTCGGTGCATACGCCCACCGTAAGCCTTTCGACAGGATTATGTCTTTGCTCCAACTGGCTTCGGAATCTTTGCGACGCGAGTAAGCCACTTCATAATTTTCAGCTAACGGACGGTTTAAGCTAAGCCGCGTCTTTTCGTGCCGCGAATCCAGCCAGCAGAGATGCGCAGTGTCTCCTTCACCCAGCGCGTGGAGATTTTCGCTCAATTTGACGGCGACCGACTTGTTGAGCGTTTCTGGGTGACTCCATGAGCCATCTTCTGTGGAACGGCGCGAAAACCATGATTCGTAGAAACTACCGTAATAGCTCTTGGCAAAATAGTAGTAGTAGCCTTTCGTGCGACACAGCACCGGGGCTCGCGCCTCGCGAACGGAAATCGCCTCGGTCCGCCATGTGCGTCCGCCATCCGAACTGGCAAATACGCCGTTGGCGCTCAATGCAAGATCGGCTCTAACACCGACCTGATGTCCCGTTCGCTCGATTGGTGTTCCCTCGATGCAAAACGGAAGGCGGATTTCTTCACCGTTCAATGTTCCGCCCCAAAACGCGCCGTGTCCCTGCCCATCCCACGGATGCAATTCCAAGTTGGATGGAGCGCCGGGGAACAGTGCGTCCTTCTGGAAGTGGAGCGAGGCGGTATTTCCTTTCGTGAAGCGACCATCAGCAGAGAGTGATACTACCGAAAATGTCGCCTCCAGCTTGTCCCGCCAGATGGTATCGCGAGCAATAACGAATCGGCTTTCTTTCGCATCCGCATCCAACGGAATCCAGCCGGGATCAGCCGATGAGACGGTCCTCCAATCCTGGCCATTGTCCTCCAAGACGCGCGCCGCAAATGTTCCTGAATCGCCTCCGAGAGTGAGGAGCGTGCCGTTCCATCTGTATAGTGAGAAACTGGTGGACAAGGAGTCAGAACTTTTCGCTATTTCCACCGGTTTAGACCAAACACCCGAGCTCGCCTCGCTTTTCTGGCGACACCCGACTTGAGCCGTTGTTAGCAACGTCAGCGCAAGGGCTGTCAGCGCGTAATTGGCTCGCATTGGCTTCATTTTCGTTTCTTCAACTTGGTCAGTTCACGCGCCGTGCTTGTAAACTTCCCACCCGAAGTAATTCCCGAACGCCTCGGCCAGGATTTCCGCCGAGTGCGATTGCGTCATGACGACGTGATGCTCGAAGCCTTGCTTGCAAACGTACTGCATGACGCGTTGCAGATTCGGGACGTGCGCCACGGCGCGGTTGCCGAAGGTTTTCAATTCGTCGTTCGTGAGTTCGCCTTCGCCGACGTAGCACCGGACTTTGCCCTCGGTGTCGGCGGTGGTGATGCGCCCGTAAGTCAGCGGGCCGGCGGGCGTGCGACCGTCGAGTGCGCCGTAAGTGTTTTCCACGCCAACGGCCGTGCCGATGATCGGCGCGTTGGCGATCTTGATGTCGGGCAGAAATGATTTCGCCCAGTTGCCGCAATGGAAGAGGACGCACTTGTTGTCGTCGTCCGCGTAATTGTTGTTCCAATCCACGAGCGCGGCGGGCGTGTTGCCGGCGAG
>SCTL01000535.1 GCA_004297495.1 Verrucomicrobiota bacterium | reverse complement strand
GGTTAGCGTAATGGTGCTGGCTGGTTGCGAGAAGAAGGAGAGCGCTCCGACGCCTCCCGCCGCTCCCGCTGCGCCGTCCACGAACGCGCCGGCCGCTCCGGCCAAGTGAGTTCCTGACGGGAACGATCGGTTGAAAATCCACAAGCCGGGCTTCACGCCCGGCTTTTTTATTTCCAGGCGAGTTCTGGATTCCGCGCCGCGGAGCAGTCGCTCCTATTTTCCCGTTGCCTCGGGCTTGGGCAGAAATGGTCGCACGCGTTCGATGAGCAACTTGTAGCCCTCGGCGTTGAAGTGCAGCCGGTCAGCGCGAAAAAGTTCTTCGCGCGGCTGGTCATCCGGGCCGAGCGAGAGGTCGTAGCTCTCGATGTATTTCAAGCGAGGAGTTTTTTTCGTGAAGGCTTCAACAAGTTGATTGAGCTGCTTGTTCGTCTCGGCTTCCTTCCAACGCGACGGCGCGGGGCATTGCGAGATGAAAACAATTTCCGTCTGAGGAAGTTTGGTATGCACCTTCGCCACGAATTCCTGGTAGTCGGCGAAAACTTCCGCAGCGGATTTGCCCGCGTGGATGTCGTTGCCGCCGGCGCGCAGGAAAATCATTTTCGGTTCGCAAGGAAAAATGATGCGCTCGGCAAAGTGGGTCGAGTCCGCGATCTCCGAGCCGCCGAAGCCGCGATTGATGACGGGCACGCCGGGATAATCCTGCGCGAGCGTGGTCCAGAACCGGATGGTGGAGGAGCCGATGAACAGCACGGCGTGCTTGGGCGGCGGGTTGGTGCGGTCGGCGGTCTCGAAGGCGGAGATTTCTTTTTCCCAGCGGGCGAAATTGTGATTCGTTTCCGCGGCTTGCAGCGAGCCGTGTGGTGCGACAAAACACAGCGCAGCCAGCGCAAACGAGAGAAATGATTTCATAAAGGGCTTTCGGAAGGTTCGCGCTATTTGATTTCGCGGACGTAAAGGTTCTTGAACCAGACGCGGGATTTGTGCGCCTGGATTTCAAGCTGGCCGGCGGGGTAAATCGAGGCGCTGCGGTCCCAATAATTTTCCAGCGTGGCGCCGTTGACGATGAGTTGGCCGTTCAGGAACACGTGAACCTTCTCGCCCGCCATGATGATTTGAAAATGATTCCACTCGCCGACCGGCTTGTCGGCCACGGAGGTTGGCTGAGAAGGATTGGTCTTGTTGTTGTAAAGTCCGCCCGAGCCGATCTCGCTGCCGTTCTTCGTCGGCTGAGTGAACGGATCCCAAATCTGCACCTGCGGCGAGCCGCGCAAATAAAATCCGCTGTCGGCGTGCGGCTCGATTTTCCAGTCGGCCAGCAATTCGAAGTTCGCGAAGTCTTGCGTGGTGCAGAGGTTGTCGTAGTTCGTGCCGGTGTACACGAGCGCGCCGTCTTCAATTTTCCAATTGGCGCGCATCAGGTCGTCGGCTTTGGCCTGCTCGGCGGCGAGTTGTTCGGGCGACATGGCGGCGCGTTTCTCAGGATCAGCCACGAGACCTTTCCAGCCATCGAGATTTTTTCCGTTGAACAAAGAAGTGAAACCCGGCGGCGGAGTTCCATCGCGCGCGAGTTGCGAAAGGTCTTTGATGCGGAGGTTGCGAAACTCGACGTGATCGCCGTGGCCGAGGAAGCCGATGTGGCCGCGCTCGCGGAAGAGGCCGGGATGCTTTCGGATTTTTTCCGCGTCGGTCACGTCGTTGAGATTGGCGTCGAGAATGACCTGGCCGTTAAGCGTCACGCGAATTTGGCGACCGACGGCCGAGATTTCCTCCTCGTTCCACTCGCCAACGGGTTTGAGCGCGCCGCGCTTGGCGGGAACGACGTCGTAGATCGAGCCGTGAAATTGTTCCGGGCGGAGCTTGCCCCATTTGCCGGCGAGTGCGGCGGTTTCCTCGAGCACCTGGGTTTCCATGCCGAGATACGCGGCGTCGCCCTGAAACGGCGCACGGATGCCGATGCCGTTGTTCGAACCTGCGTCGAGCTTGAACTCGAAACGCAAAATGAAATCGCTGAACTCGGCTTCGGTGAAAAGATTTTTACCTTTGGGTGTGCAGATGATTGCGCCGTCTTTGACCAGATAACTTCCGTCTGGCGCGCCGACCGCGCGCCAGCCGTGAAGCGATCGGCGATCGAACAGCAGAGTGAAGCCGGGTTCGTTATGGATGCTGATGCAACCGGTGAACATGAAGGCCGTGGTTGCGCAGGCAAGAGCGGCGAGCGTTGCAACAGCCCGAGAAAAACAGGAAAACGATTTGTGCATGCTGGTTGCGGCGAGCGTTTGCGAATCCGCCTGGCGAGTCAAGTTCGCTTTGGATTGGTG
>SCTL01000534.1 GCA_004297495.1 Verrucomicrobiota bacterium | reverse complement strand
CTACGAAGTGCCGTTCTTCACCGACGCCGTGCAATGGCTCGGCAAAATGCCGGCGCGCGGTTTGGGCGATTGCGATTACGTGAGCGGCGCGGCGCACAAATTCGGCGGCCCGCGAGGCGTGGGCTTTCTGAAAATTCCGTACAAGCACAAGATCAGTTCGCTGCTTTACGGCGGCAAACAGGAGCGCGGCCAGCGTGCGGGAACGGAAAACGTTCCCATCATCCTCGCCATGCTCGCCGCGCTCGAAGTGCGCGAGAAACAACTCGCCAACGGCGATCACGAGACGCGCGCGGTATGGAAGGAAAAGTTCGAGAAACTTTTGCTGCGTCACGTTCACGGCTCGAAGGTCGTGGGCGCGAACACGCCGCGATTGTGGAACACGACTTCCGCGCTTATGCCGGAGGGCGGACAGTTGCGCTGGGTCACGCGGCTCGACAAGGCGGGCTTCGCCGTCAGCACTGGCTCAGCCTGCACGACGGGCAAGGAAGAACCCTCGCACGTTTTGAGCGCGATGGGTTTCAAGGCCGGGCAGGTGACGCAAGTCCTGCGCTTCAGTAGCGGCTGGGAAACGACCGCCGCCGATTGGGAAGCGCTCGAAAAAGGAATCGTCAAGGTTTACGACGAAGTGCACCAAACGAAATAGTCGTTCAGCGCAAAAATTGTATGGCCGAAGTGGACTTCTATGCCTCGTTTCAAGATTGGTCCACTATTCTCGACGCCGTCTTGTCAAAAACTTCCGCTTTGGCGCTTTGGGACGGTTGGTATGTTTCAAAGGATATTGCATTCTTCGAGAGTGCCACTGACGAATTGTTGGCGCTGGCGAGGAAAAAAAGAAGCTGCTTCTTGATCGAACGCTCGCTTAGGAAGGAAGCGCAGTACGGCTTGGTTCAACAGACTCTTGGTCGGGAAAGTGGCAAGTTCCGGATTGACGTTGGAAGGCTGCCCTCGGGTTTACATCTGATTCTCCCCGCCTGCTTTGAAAAAGAAGGCAAGACCTGCCTTAATTCTGGGAGTCTGGTTCGCCCTCGAGAGGTTTTTAATCACGCCACAGCGACGTGGGGCAAACCAGAACCACTTCGATCAGATTTGTATGAACAGTGCAAATTTGTTCTTCTAAGCAAGCTGCGAAAACTCAAGATTGGCGCGAGCACCATCAAGATTGGTCCTGATGCCTTGGACTTGGTAAACACCGGCAAAGCCAAACTTGTTCATATGCCGGGTGGAGTAAAGGCGTGAGAAAGCGAGCATGGCTCTATGAGAAGTGAATCAAGATTTTCGCGTTTTTGCAGCGGTCACCCCGCGATGTGAAATCAGAGTTGAGTTTGCAAACTCAGCAGCTATTGTCGGGACATGCGTCGGCAATTCTTTTTAGCGCTCGCTTTGTTTTCGTTCGCCGCGGTTTTTTCCGCGACGGCGGCGACCGGGCGTGTCGTGAAAGTGCTGCCGCTGTTTCTCGATCAACAGGGCCGGCACGCGCTCTCGCCCAGTTTGTTTGATCGCGACGCCTACCAGGCCCAGCTTCGCAAAAACCCCGAGCAACGGACGGCGATGCGTTTCGACGTGCTCTGGCGCGTGCGCGGCGAGGCGAGCGGGAAACTGAAGCTCCGTCTCGAACTGCGCGGTATGGCGCACGGAAATCTGCCGCAGGAAAAAACTTTGGAGACCGAAGTTTCCGCCACCGGACTCAATCGCTGGAGTTCCATCAAACTCGGTGGCGACGACTACAAGAACTTCGGCGAAGTCACCGCTTGGCGCGTGACGTTGTGGGACGGGGATCAACAGCTCGGCGAGCAAAAGTCATTTCTATGGTGAGCCAGTTCCCGCGTTTCATCCTCGTTTGCAGTCTGGCGTTGCTGCCGCTTTCCTCGGCGCGTGCGCGGGAACTTTCGGATTACAAGGCCGGCGACGTCGTCGAGGCGGACATCGTCGCGCCGGGGGCTTTGCGGGCCGTGAACCCGGAGGCGTCCGAAGAACTGAAACGCAAATCCGACGAACGCACGCCAGTGATTTTCCGTCTGCACTCGCGCGCAATTGATCCGGTGGAGGAGGAATTCCGCGCCGCGTTCAGTCTGACGCGCAGCAACTTTGTGCGCGCGGTGGAGCGCAATTTCAAACAGCGTAAACTGGAGGATGCCTGGCTCGGCTCGCCGGTGTTCGAGGAAGTGGTGCAGCGTTTCAGTCGCAGCAATCGCGGGATGCCGCTGTTCACAAATCTGGCCACGCGTTGGGCGCGCGGTGACGAAGGGCGCGATGAACGTTCGGCACTGATCGGTATGTTGCGTGAAGCGATGCGCCAGCCGATCCGCGATCAGGCCGCGCCGTCCAAGATCAAACTTACCGCGCAGGTGCGCATCGTGAGCGTGACGAATCTGGATGAGGAAATCACCGCTGAGTCCCTGACGCATCACGGCAAGTTGATCGCGCGGACGAATGCCATCTCGCTCGAACGTGCGCGGTCGGAGTTGGTGGAGCAATTTCCCGAGGAGGAACGCGCGATGGGAAAATTTCTGGCCTCGTTGCTGCGCCCGAATTGTTTTCTCGACGAGCAACTCACGAAGCAGAGTCGCGCGTTGAAATCGGAATCGCTCTGGGTGGTGGACAATTACGCGGCCGGTCAGGTTGTCGCGCGGCGCGGCCAGAAGGTGGATGAGACGATTCTCGCCGCTTTGAAGGTGCTGCGGGAAAAACTGGAGGCAGATCGTTTGCAGGCCGAGGCCGCCGCGAGTGCCGCGCTCGTTGTGCGCACGCAAGAACGGAATCGCTGGCTGGCTGTCGGGCTGGGAATTTCCGGCGTGGTCGTCATCGTCTGCGCGGCGATGTTGCTCCGTCGCCGCCGGCGCAGTTCGCTGCTGCCGGCGCGCATTGCCAAGACGGGTGAAACTGCGGCGGTCATTTCCTGCCCGACGTGCGATGAGGCGATCGTGGTTCCGGCAGACGCAGGCGGTTGGGCGCAACGCGCCCTCGAAGCCGAGGCGCGGGCCGATCGGGCGCACGCGGCGATTCGTTCGGGCGTGCTCGGACAGCTTACCCAATTGTTACGCGAAAGAGTTTTTCACGGACTGGTTTCACAACGTCAGCGGATGATCGAGACCCAGCAGTCCGCCGCCGTGGAGATCGCCGAGATGCAGCGGCGGTTGGATGAACTGCACACGCCACTGAAGGAACGGTTGCTGGCGTACGAGCAGCGGGTTTCGGAATTGGAAAAAGCGCTGGCAGCCAAGGGCGCGGAGAATCGCGAGTTGCTCAAGGCGAAGATTCAACTTGTCCGTCAGCAGGCGGAACGCGAGCGGGAACAGTTGAACTACAACTAAGCCGCGTGCGATTTTTCCTGCGTGTGCAGCGCCTGTTCGTAACACTTCAAAGCTTCCTCGTAACGTTCGAGCCGGTTGCACAATCCGCCCTTTTGCAAGTAAGCCATCGTGAGCGAGCGGTCGGCTTGAATGGCGCGGTCGTAACAGGCGAGGGCTTCATCCAGTTTGCGCAGTCGTTCGAGCGCCACGCCCTTTTTCACGAGTGCTTCGGCGTGCTCGGGTGAAACTTCAAGCACGGAGTTGAAGCAGGCCAGGGCTTCCTCG
>SCTL01000533.1 GCA_004297495.1 Verrucomicrobiota bacterium | reverse complement strand
CGACGGTTCAGGATTTCGTCACCGGCAGCGGTTACGTCCGCAAGTTCGGCAGCGCTCTATGCTCGCGCCTCGCCGCGCAAGCCGACGCGCTCTACGCTCGCGCCACGACGCGCGATGCCACGTCGCATCCAATGGTGGTGGATTTGCAGTCGCGCACCGGAGCGACTGCCGTGCAAATGCTCCACGCCGGACTGGAAGAGCGCGACTTCGCTCATCTCGCCGCCAAACCGGGTAGCGTGAGCGGACCCATCCGCATCGCGTACGCGGGAACAATCATTGTTGAACCGGAATTCCAGTTGTTCGTCACGGCTTTGAAAACTGTCCGCGCCCGACTCGACGCGCCGGTCACGCTGGAGTTTTTCGCCGCGCACCGCTACTCGACGGAACCGTGGTTCGATTCGTCCTGGATGATTGATCGCGGCAATCTGCCCGAGCCGGCGCTCACCGGGGCGCTGCGCGAATGTTCCTGGGGCTTCGCGCCGATGGCGCTCACGGACGATGACCCGCGCTACAATCGCTTCAGCTTCCCCACGAAGTTCATCAGTTATCTCGCGGCGGGTTTGCCGGTGATCACGCTCGGCCATCGCGAGGCGAGCGTGGTGAAAATGGCGAAGTCGTATCGAGTCGGGCCGTGCGTGACGTCCGGTGACGCCGCGCTGTTGGAGAAAGAATTGTTCGCCGCGCTCTCGCTGAAAAATCCGTGGGCCGGGTTTGGCGCGGAGATCATCCGTTGCGGACGGACGGAATTCGACGCGACGAGAATGAGGCGTACGCTCTACGATTGCTTCCGCACTTGCGCCGCACGTTCGGCCACGTCGCGATAGCACTTCAAAAAGCCGTCCGCCATTTTCACCGGAGACAGCGCGGCGCGCTTTTCGGTCAGCGTCACTTCGTCCACGAGGCCGCGACTCATCATCGGATGTTGCGCGAGTGCGCGAATCGCTTCCACGCACTTGGCCACGTCGCCGGATGGAAAAAGAAAGCCATTCCGACCCGGCACGATGTAATCCGGCACGCCGCCAACGTCGCTGCCGATCACCGGAACGCCCGCTGCCACCGCCGCCTTCACCGCTGTCGGCCCGGTGTCGGCACGCGTTGGGCAGAGCATCGCGGCGGCGTGGGAGAATTCCACGGCCAGTTCGGCGGAGGTGAGGTTTTGTTTGAAGTGAATTCGTCGCCAGAACTCGTCGTCAGTCTGGCGCTTCATTTCCGCGATCAACGCCTCGTCTTTCGCGTGCGCAACCACCACCAGTTCCCACGGCATTTCCTTTTGCAACTCGCGCAACGCTTTCAGCGCCACGTCGCCGCCCTTGCGGAAATGAAGATCGGCCACGTAGATGAAGCGTCGTGGCGACAACTGCGGCTGGCGCGGTGTCTGGTGAAAAATCATTTCCGGCACGACGTCCACGTGGCGCACGTCAAGTTTGGGGAAGCGTTGCCGAATCCAGCTCGTCGAGAAGTTTGATTCGCCCGTCACCACGCTGGCGCGCTGGAGTGACGTGTGCTCGAACCACGCGGTCAGCCGCTCGTGCCAAGTGGGTGGGAACGTTCCCGTCATCACGTTCATCAGGCCCTGCACCGTGACGAGGGCGGGATAGCGCAACCGTGACGCCACGAGCGCCGCGCCGCGTTCCGTGCCCCACGCGTGGACGACATCGGGCTTGATCTCGGCGAGCACGCGTTTGATCAGCATGGTGTCGAGCCAGAAGAGTGACGACGCGCGCAGGCCACGCGGAGTTTTAAGCAGGTGAAAGGTGGTGTTGCCGCGCACGATGATGGCGTCGCGCGGAAATTGTTTTCGCAACACCACGACGTGCAGATTCAATTCGTCGCGTTTGGAAAACTCCTCCTGCAACGCGCGCTGCCACGGCGCGGGATGAAGTCGTGGCAGCAAGCGCACCCACTCTGGCGCGTCCGGCATCCACTCGACCGGGAAGAACGAAAACCAGGCGACGGTGAAAGGGCGCGTGGTCATGGCGGCTGCCTTAAACTTTCTTCTCCAACACAAAATCGCCCAGCACGAGCACGTCGAGTCCGTTGTCGTAGAAACAGCGGATGGCTTCGCGCGGATTGTTGACGATCGGTTCGCCCATGATGTTGAACGAGGTGTTCAGCAAGAGTTGCTCGCCCGTGAGCTTGCCGAATTCGTTGATCAGCTTCCAGAAGCGCGGATTGAATTCGCGCTTCACCGTCTGCGGGCGCAAAGTCTGATCCGCGTGAACGACGGCGGGAACTTTGTCCCACTTGTCCTTCTGCGCCGTGAACGACGTGATCATGAAGAACTCGTCGCGATGGTTCTGCAAATACTCCGCGCGTTTTTCCCAGAGCAGTGACGGACAGAACGGGCGGAACGCTTCGCGGAATTTCACACGCGCATTGATCACGTCCTTGTTCTCGGGACGATTCGCGCTCATGAGAATCGAGCGGTTGCCCAGCGCGCGCGGGCCGCTTTCCATCCGGCCTTGCAGCCACGAGACGATTTTGTTTTCGGCGAGTTTCTTCGCGGCGAATTCCTCCACGTTGTCCACGCGGCGATATTCGAGGTGGCGCGCCTTGAGAATGTTCTCGATTTCCTTCGCCGAGTATTCCGGTCCCCAATACAAATCCTCAATCGGATGAATCGGCGCGCTGGGGTTCGCCTGATAATACGCGTAAAGCGCCGCGCCGACGGCGAGACCGGAATCGCCGGCGTTCGGATAAATGTTGTGGCGCGCGACCCGGCCGGATTCCCAGATGCGCTGGTTGAGTTTCACGTTCAGGAACACGCCGCCCGAGCAGGAGAGATTGCGCGTCTGCTCGCGCTCGAGCCACGGAAAGATGATCGCCTTGGCTTGTTCCTCCAGAACGCGCTGCGCCTCGGCGGCGATGTGCTCGCGTCCGTGCTTCGCAATCAACGGCTGAATCTCGGCGGCTTCGTCGAAGTGCCATTGGATCGCGCCGGCTTCGTGCCAGTAACAGAAGCGTCCGAAGTCATGAGGCTCGACAAGCTCACCCTTCACGTATTTCGGCGTGAATTTATCGAGCACGCCCTGGCACTTTGTAAAATCGCCGTACGGCGCGAGGCCCATCGTCTTGCCTTCGCCATCGCCGTGCCACCAACCGAGCGCTTCAGTGACGTTGCTGTAAAACCAACCAAGCGATCCGGACGGTTCAAACGATTGCAGCTTGGTGATTTTTCCGTTCTCACCGCGCCAGATGGCGATGGGCACATCGTCGCCCACGCCGTCCATGGTGACGATGAGTTGCTTCTCGCGCGTGCCACTCGTGTAATAAGCTGACGCGGCGTGCGCGAGGTGATGTTCGACGTGGATGATTTCCGTGCGCGGCGCGAGCGGGAAGTTTTTGACGTAGAGCGGCGGCTTGAGTTGCGGGCGGCCCAGCATGTCGCGCGCGAAGTCCACGGCCTTGCCGAGCGAAGCTTTCTTTTCCTCCTTCGCCCCGTGGAGATCGAAAAGGAAATTCAATTCCGGCACGCTGCCCTTGGACGCGATGGCCACGGCGTCAATGTCTGCCATCGTGAGGCCGCGGCACTTGAGGCAATACTCGACCGCGCGGATCGGCAGGCCGGCGTAATGCTTCACGCGGATGAAACGTTCCTCGGCGACGTCGGCGACGATGCGCCCATCCACGACCAGCGCGGCGCTGCTGTCGTGGCCGATGTGGATGCCGAGAATGTTCATGCGTTGGCGAGGCCGCGCATCGTGTACGGCAATTCGACCGGGCGTTCAATCCCGAACTGCCGCGCCCGCACGATTTGGTTTATCTTTTGCCGTGGCTTCGATAGCTTTCGGCCCATGTCTCTCACTGGTTTTGCGGCGGGGCAGGTGCGGCAAGTGGCTTCGGCGTGGGTCAAACGCCGCGTGCTCACCCAGCCCGCCACGCTGACGCTGGCGCGAAGCGATTGGGCAAAAAGCCTGACGCAGCCCACGGAGTTTTACTTCGAGTGTTACCGCCACTTTCATCAGAAGCTCGCGCCCGAGTTGCGGGCGCACCGTGAGTACTTCCGCCAGCCGCGCGGCAATCCGCGCGGTTTCGGCGAGGACGCGTTTCACGTGATGTGGCACGCGCTCTTCCAGGAATTCAAACCGGCGAGTTATCTGGAGATCGGCGTGTATCGCGGGCAGACAATTTCACTCGCGGCTTTGCTCGGGCGCATGCAGGGCAAGCCCTGCGAAGTCTGCGCCATCTCCCCGTTCTCGTCGGCGGGTGATGCGGTTTCCAAATACGGCGCGGGCGTGGACTACTACGCCGACACGCTCGCGAACTTCGAGCACTTCAAACTGCCGCAGCCGAAACTGCATCGCGGTTACTCGACGGATGCGGACGCGGTGGCCTTCATCCGCTCGCGCGCGTGGGACGTGATCTACATTGACGGCAATCACGATTACGAAGTTGCGCTCGCCGACTGGCGGGTTTGTTCCGAATCGGTGCGGCCGGGCGGCATCGTCGTGCTGGATGATTCCGGTTTGACGACCAGTTATCGTCCGCCGCCGTTCGCGACGGGCGGTCATCCCGGGCCGTCGCGGGTCGCGCAGGAAATTGACCGCGCGCGCTTCGAGGAAATCTTGCAGGTCGGTCACAACCGCGTGTTTCAACGTCGCGCCTGAAATGAGAATCGCGCTGCTCACCACCGACAGTCGCGAGCATTATCGCGAATATGCGAATCCGTCGCCGCACTTCGGCACCGCGCCGGCAGCGTTGCTGCAAGGATTAGCGGGCGTTCGTGAGTTGGAAGTCCACGTCATCAGTTGCGCGCGCGAGCCGATGCAATCGCCGGCAAAACTGGCCGACAATATTTTCTTCCACAGCCTGCCCGTCGGCAAACTCGGCTGGATGCGCACGCTCTACGCCGGCTGCATTCGCGCCACGCGCCGCAAGCTGCGCGAAATCAATCCCGATCTCGTGCACGGTCAAGGCACGGAGCGCGATTGCGCAATGGCAGCGGTGCTTTCCGGTTTTCCCAACGTGCTCACGCTGCACGGCATCATGGCGGAAATGGCCACGGTGCTGAATGCGCGGCCAGGCTCGTTTTACTGGCTCGCGCGCGCGCTGGAAAATTTTGCGCTGCGCCGGACGGGTGGTGTGTTCTGCAATTCGAGCCACACGGAAACAAACGTGCAACCCCGCACGGGTCGAGTCTGGCGCGTGCCCAATGCCGTGCGCGCGGAATTCTTCACGCCGGCAGTCGCGCCGCAACCGGCCAGACGCCCGCTGCTGCTGAACGTCGGCGTGATCGCGGAATACAAGCGGCAGGTTGAATTGCTCGACGTGGCGCACGCGCTGCACGAACAGGGGTTGAATTTCGAGTTGAAGTTCCTGGGCCAGCTCAGCGAGAAGTCCGCGTATGGCCGTGCGTTTCGCGACCGCGTGACGGCGGCGGAAAAAAACGGCTACACCAGCTACGAAGGTTTCAAGGATTTGGCGGAGTTGATTCCCCTCTATGATCGGGCCGCCGCGATGATTCATGTGCCGACGGCGGAATCATTCGGCCTCGTTGCCGCCGAAGCGCTGGCGCGAAATGTAAAATTGTTCGGCTCGCGTGTGGGCGGACTCGTGGACATTGCGGCGGGTGTGGAAGGCGCGGAACTCTTCGCGGAGAATGATTGGGCCGGATTGCAGGGCGCAATCGCAAGTTGGTTGCGCGCCGGGGCGACTCGGCCCACGCAAGCCGCGCAAGTGATGCGCGAGCGGTATCAGCCCGAGGTGATCGCGCGGCGACATCTGGAAATCTACCGCGAAGTGCTGAAGCGATGAGGAGTGCGGACGCCTCGTCCGCGAGTGGCAAAGTATTCGATTCGCGCGGACGAGGCGTCCGCGCTCCCGGGTCAGAGCCGCGCGTAAATGGCTTTGATCTGTTGCGCGACTTCGGGCCAGGTCAGCGGCTTGGGTGGCGCGGGAAGATTGGGCGCGGTTTCGTAAAACTTTTTCAAGACTTCCGCCGCCGCGGAAGTGGAAGCCGTCACGGGACAGTAACTCGCGCGCCCGCCGAAGACCGTTCGCGCCCACGGCAGATCGCCCAGCAGCAGCGGACATTCGCAGGCGGCTGCTTCCAGCGCGGAGAGACTCAGACTTTCCATCGCACTCAACAAAACAAACCCGCGCGCTTCGCGGTAAATTTTTGCGAGCTGCGCGCGGTCATTGATCGGGCCTTCAAAGCGCAGCACGTCGGGATGCGCGGCGGCGAGCGAGAGAAATTTCTTGGCGCACGACTCGTCGGGATCATACGGCTTGCCGATGATCCAGAGCGGCGTGCGCGCGGCGACGGCGGCCTCGGCGAGTTCGAGCACGCGTTTGCGGGCGGTGATGGTGGCGGTGCAGACGAGCCATTGGCCGCGTGTGGCGGGCTGGCTGTGGAGAAAGACGGTTTCCACGCCATTGGGCACGACGTGGATTTTTTCTTTCGGCGCGCCGTAAATGCGTTCGAGCAGTTCGGCTTCCCAAGCCGTGAGCACGAGGCAGGCATCGGCGAGTTGATACGATTCGAGGACGGACCGAACCGCTGCAGGCGCCATTGAAAACGCGCCCAGCAGCTTGCGCGCGAATTCCTGCCGCGCAATCTGCGCGCGCGGACGCGAGCCTTGTTCGGTGAGCAGATCGGACATGACGACCTTCATGCCTTTGGCTTTGGCGAGGCGCGCGAGGTTCGCGGGCACGCGTCCGAAGTGATGCAAAATATCGCCGCGTTGCGCGCCGTCCCACCAGCGGAGCGGCTCGACTTCCACGCCGATTCCCTGAAGCGCGCGCTGGGTTTCCTCGATCTGGATTTGCGCGCCGCCGTGCGCGAGGCCGAAGGGCACGAGACAGTTGAAAAGCACTTTCATGCGTCAGTCGAGCGCGTAAAAACTTTTTCCATCGAGCAGGCGGTTCGCGCCCACGACAGTTTTGCCGGCGGGCACGTCTTTCGTCACGACGGCGTTCGCGCCGACCGTCGCGCCGCGTCCGATGCGCACGCCGCCAAGAATTTTCGCGCCTGCGCCAAGGTAAGCGCCGTCCTCAATGATCGGTGCGTCCGCACTGAGATCGCGTCCGCCGAGCGTGACTTGATGGCCGATGACAACGTCGTTGCCGATTTTGGAATTGCCGTGGATGACGATGCCGAAGGGATGCGGCAGAAAAATACTTTTCGGCAAGGCGAGTCCGATGTCGCAACCGAGAAAAATCATGTAGAGCCGGCTGACGATGGGGATGCGGCAGCGCGAGAAGAAGATGAGAAGTCCGGCCACGATGGAATTGCGAATCCACGGATTCTTTGGATGACTGCGCGCCATTGGCGACAGGCTACACGGCGGGCGCGGGGAAACGAAAGCGGAAACGTCGCCGCCGCATCGGGCGCGCGTCGAGGACGGATTGGCTGTGCGTTGGCGCGCGGGTGTCCCGCCCGCAGCGGCCCAATTTGCTGTGAACGCCTGGAGTAATCCAAGCCTGCTCGTGCTCGTGATTCGCTGCGGGCGGGACGCCCGCGCGCCGGGCAGGTTCACCACGCGCGCTCGATGCTGCGGCGCTGCCAGAGGAACTCGAACAGGTTGCCCTCATGCGGTTGATCCCAGGAAATCTTCATCGTGGAAACCGGGCCGAGGTTCAATCGCTCGATGTGCGGATACGCCAGGAGTTGTTCAGTGAACGCCGCGTCTTTCGTGATGGCGGTGCAGGCGAGGGTGTAGCCAATCTGCTGGAGCATTTCGCTTTGCGGCACTTGCACCACGCTGGCGTAGGGGCAGAGGAACTCGCGATTCGCCAACGGATGTTGGAAAGAATCACACAACACAATCGTGGGCCGCACGAACACGCCGCCGTCGAATGTGACTTTGCGTTCGTTTTCCCTCACCCGGCCTTCGGCCACCCTCTCCCCATCGGATGGGGAGAGGGATGGGGTGAGGGGCGTCCGATATTTTCCAGTCACATCAACCGCGCCCGGAGTTTTCAGTCCCTCCTCGATTTGCGCGTCAATGAAGTCCGCCATCTTTGGGTTGGCAAAGCCGGAAAGTTTTGCGTTCGGATCATCGGCGCGCGTCGGTTGAATCGGCCCGAGTCTTTGCGCCAGTGCTTCAGCGATTTCAGCGGCGTAGCGCGGCACCACGACGGCGCTGGCGTTGATGCACGAGCGGCCGCCGTTGTCCGAGATGCTCGCGACCATGACGTCGAGATAATCGCGCCAGTTCTCGATGCAGTCTTCGCCAATGAGAATCTTGCTCCAGCCCGGCCCGTGAATCTGGATGGCGGGATTGTTCGCATACTGCGCGGTCGTGGATTTGTCGCCGAAGATCAACGCGCGCCCGCAGGTGTTGAGGATCGCCGCCGCGCCTTCGTGGTCGGTCGGATAAAAACCAAACGCCTCCGCCGGCGCGCCCGCGGCGATGAACGCCTGAATCAGGCGATACGGCGTCCACGGTTCTTCCTTGCCGGGCTTGATGATGACGGGCGTCTTGAGCGCGATGCTCGGCAGCCAGATAGAATTCACCGCGGGCGAATTGCTCGGCATCACGAGCCCGAGCGCGCTCGTCGTCGGGAAATAACTGAGCCGCGTGCCGAACTGTTCGCCGCTGCCGGAGTCGAGAATCGAAAGGTCGAGTCCGCGCGACAAACCGTTGAGCACGGTCTTCATGTTGGTGAGCGCGAGATGAATCTTCTCCAGGTTGCGCCGGACCATGACGTGCGGCAGTCCGCTCGTGCTGGAAAGCGTTTCCACGTATTGCTGCGGCGATTGCGTGTGGCCTTGGTCGCCGAGCGGCAGCGTGCCGTTCAGAAATTGTTCACCCGTCTTCGCGCAAATCTCGATGAGCTGTACGATGGAAAATTTCTTCAGCGCCGCCTGCGCTTCGCCGACGCGCGCCAAATCCTTGCGCACGATGCCGGCATTGACCTGGCTGACGAGGGCCTTGACTTCGCCGGTGCGAAAGTCTTTGACCTCGGCGGTGTCGAGGCTTTCGTAATTCTTGCCGCGCCGCAACGCGGGGATGTGGGGCACGCTGTTCATCCGTGTTCGTGACAGTATAGCCGGCGAGGCAACCGAGGCGAGGGACAAATCCTGCTGGCCCTCCTCAGAACTCAAACGGCGCGCTCCGTTTCGCGATGGCGATAAATCTCCGCGCCGGGGACGCGGCGGAGCTTGCGTGCCAGCGCCCGGTAGCTGCCAGCGGGCGAAATCACCAGCACGCGGCCCGGCAATTGAACCGCGCGCGACAGGCGGTTCACCAGCGCGCGGTCCTGGTCCGCGTTCGGGAGGCGATGCCACGGTTGCCAGCGGTGCGCGCAGAGCACGAAGAATTTTTGCTTGGGGAAATGTTTCAATTGTTTCTGCGCCAGTTCGGCGAAGGCCAGTTGCGGGTCGGTCGCCAGCGTTGTGCGCAGGTCTTGCAATTCGGCTTCGCTCAAACCATGCGGGATGAACGTGTCGCTCGCACTCACGGAATTGCGTTCGGCGCGCGAGGCTTCGAGGTTTTTTTCGTAGCGATCCAGGCGCGCGTCCAGTTCGCGCAGCCGGTCGCTCTGGCCGGTGCGCCAGTAGTGAGCGCGCAAAATCTGGCTGGTGGCGGGCACGGCCTCGTCATCTTCGTTCATCACGGCTTCGAGATGGGCCACGCCAGCGGGGTCGGAATCGTCGAGCAGCACTCGGCCAAGCTGGAAGTTCGCAGCGGCATGTTTCGGATCGAGCGCGAGAATCTGACGCAGCAACGGTTCGGCTTCCCGCTCGCGTTTCAACTCGAGCACCACGCGCGCCCGGTCCCAGAGCGCGTCCACGTCCGCCCCGGGCGTGGGAACGGATTGGTCGAGGCGTTCGAGCCGGTGCTGCAACGCGCCGGCCCGGGCGTGACGCTCCTGCCACGTTTCGGAAATGTCCTTCGCCCAAATCGGCCCGAGTTCGGCGCGCAGTTTCGGCGCAAGTTCGCCGAACCACGTTTCGCTGGCGAGATCGGAAGAGCG
>SCTL01000532.1 GCA_004297495.1 Verrucomicrobiota bacterium | reverse complement strand
GTTGCGCTCTCGACCAACAGCAACGTGAACGCGAACTCGCCGGGCAGCTACACGATCACTTACTCGGCGACCGACGCCAGCGGCAATGCATCGAGCGTCAGCCGCACGGTGGTGGTGCAGGACACGATTGCGCCGGCCATCACGATGATTGGCAACGCCACGTTGACCAACGAATGCCACAGCGCGTTTGTTGATCCGGGTGCGACCGTCAGCGATGCATGCGACCTCAGCGTTGCGCTCTCGACCAACAGCAACGTGAACGCGAATTCACCTGGCAGCTACACGATCACTTACTCCGCAACCGACGCCAGCGGCAATGCATCGAGCGTCAGCCGCACGGTGGTGGTGCAGGACACGATTGCGCCGGCCATCACGATGATTGGGAATGCGACTGTGACCAACGAATGTCACAGCGCGTTTGTTGATCCGGGTGCGACCGTCAGCGATGCGTGCGACACAGCCGTTGCGCTCTCGACCAACAGCAACGTGAATGCGAACTCGCCGGGCAGCTACACGATCACTTACTCGGCGACCGACGCCAGCGGCAATGCTTCGAGCGTCAGCCGCACGGTGGTGGTACAGGATACGATCGCGCCGGCGATCACGATGATTGGGAATGCGACTGTGACCAACGAATGCCACAGCGCGTTTGTTGATCCGGGTGCGACCGTCAGCGATGCGTGCGACATCAGCGTTGCGCTCTCGACCAATAGCAACGTGAACGCGAATTCACCGGGCAGCTACACGATTACTTACTCGGCCACCGACGCCAGCGGCAATGCTTCCAGCGTCAGCCGCACGGTGGTGGTGCAGGACACGATTGCGCCGACAATCACCTGTTCGCCGAACATCACGGTGTTCACGACCAATGTTGCCGGCACGGCGGTCACGTTCAGCACCACGGCGGAAGACGATTGCTCGGGCACGGTGACGCCGGTTTGCAATCCGCCGTCCGGCTCGAACTTCGCGATCGGCACAAACACGGTGACATGCACGGCCACGGATGCCAGCGGCAATGCGTCCACGTGCAGCTTCACGGTCGCGGTCGTGCTCAACCACGCGCCGGTGACCAGCGACAGCAACATGGGCGCGGTGGAAGACCACTCGCGCAGCATCCTGATCGAGAAATTGCTCACGAACGATTACGACCTGGATGACGACGCGCTGACGATCATTGCGGTCAGCACGAACAGCGCGCAGGGCGGCACGGTTGTGCTGGGCGGCACCAGCATCACCTACCTGTCCGCGACGAACTTCGTCGGCACGGACACGTTCACTTACACGGTGGGCGACGGTCATGGCGGCATCGCCACGGCTACGGTCACGGTTCAAGTGACATCGGAGAGCGATCCTTCGCTCAACCGCATCGGCGGCATCACGATGGATGGCAACGGCCACGTGCACGTGCGCTTCGCGGGCATCCCGGGCTACACCTACACCATGGAACGCTCGACCGATCTGACGAACTGGGCGTCCATCGGCACGTTCACCGTGGGTGATGACGGCATCGCGGACTTTGAAGACGCGAATCCGCCGGTGAGCCAGGCGTTCTACCGGACGGTGTCTCAATAACGGTTTGGGGAGGTTCAGGGGCTGGCTCGGCAAGGAGGTCGGGCCAGCCTCGAATCGCGGTGGCAAGAAAGATAGTGAACATGAAACTGCTGCAAACGAAATCGGGAAGTCGCCGCGCAAGCCGCCAGACCAGTTTCACGCCGGCGCAATGTCGCGCGGCGGCAGGGGTTGGAGGAGGAGCAGGCGTGAATTACCGGGACTGTCACCGGGTGCGGCTTCCGTGTTCAGCGGAGCACAAAACCGGGTTCCAGCCCGATTGTCAGAACGGTCGGTTTTGTGCATGGTTAAATGCACAAGCTTGGAAAGTGCGCGTAGGGCGCATGAGTGCAGGCAGACGTAACGATTCATAACAAAGGAGAGCTCGTGATCATCATTTCATCAGGCACAAAAAAAGCCCGGACAAGCGCGGTGTCGGGATTCACCCTCGCCGAAGCGCTGGTCGCCGTTCTGCTCGGCTCGGTCATGCTGCTCGCGCTTTACGCGAGTTTCACTTGCGGCTACACAACGATCCGCGTGACGCGTGAAGACCTGCGAGCCACGGAAATCATGTTGACGCGATTGGAGCGGGTCAGGCTATGCACTTACTCCGAACTTTCCAATGCCCAGACTAATCCGCCGACCGCTGTGGAATATTACGATCCGACGGACCAAGCCTCCGGCAAGGGCGGGGTGGTTTACACCGTGACCTACAGCGTCAAGGCGCCGACCGACCCCTTGCCCGCGGCTTACAAGAATAACATGTGGCTGGTCACGGTCGGCGTGTCGTGGACAAACAATTCGAGCGCGACGCACAGCCGGTCCATGCAGACTTACGTCGCCACGAATGGGATCAACGGCTATGTCATGTCCAAGCGTAATTGACGGGCAATCTGGAGATCGAAACTTATGAAATTACAATTCGCATCCAGCCGGCGTCACCTCAGCGGTATGACGTTGGCCGAAGTCATGGTTGGGTTTGGGGTCGGTGGCCTGATCCTGATGGTGATGGGCCTGATCTTCATTTCCAGCCTGCGCAGTTTCGCGGACATTGGCAATTACATGGTCATGGATCAGGGCAGCCGGAGCGCTTTGGATCGGATGACCCGCGATATTCGCCGCGCAAAAAACCTGACGGTTTATTCAAGCAGTGGACTTACCTTTGATTTCGATGGTGCCGGCACGTCCCTTTACTACACCTTTAACTCCGCCGCCGGCACGCTCAGCGAATTCAAAACCGGGGGCACAACCAACGTGCTGCTGAAGGGCTGCGATTCATTGGCTTTCACGATGTATAAGAACGTCCCGCTCGCGGGCGGCACCAATGATGTGACGACGACGCCGGCCCAGGGCAAAGCGATCAGCGTCGCGTGGCGGTGTTCGCGAACGGTCATCGGGAAGAAACTTTCCACCGAAGACATGCAACAAGCGCTCATCGTCATTCGCAACAAGGCGGTCAACTAACCTGCTTATGAAAATCAGACTTAACCAACACAACGGCGAACGCGGCACCATCCTGGTGGTGACCATGCTGATCTGCGGGATTCTCGGCTTGCTGATGGGCAGCTATCTTTACCTGGTCAAGACGCAGAACCTTTCGGTCAACCGCGCTCAGGCCTGGAATCGCGCCCTCGTGGTGGCCGAGGCCGGTGTCGAGGAGGCGATGGCCCATATCAACAGCGGCACCGCCAAAGCCAATAGCTGGGGCGTCAATGGCTGGACGGACAAAGGCAGCGGGCTGTTTCAGAAGACCAGCACGTTTGGAGACAGCAGTTACACGGTGACCATCTCCCAACCGAACGTGGCCGTTGACCCGGTGATTACTTCCGTTGCTTCCGTTCCCGCGCCGATGCGGACGAACACGCTGTCACGCAAAGTTGTCGTCGGCACAAAATCTAACAGCGGAAATGGCGGCGGCGTCGCCGGCGCCATGGTTGTTTCCACGACCGTGAATTTCAACGGCTTCGGGATCAACACCGACAGTTTCAATTCCACGAATCTGGTCAAGTTTCCCGGCGGTCTCTACAACTCCACCAACGCCATGGATAATGGCGATGTGTGGTCCATGTCCGCGAACACCAATGCCGTTGACATTGGCAATGGCAAAATCCACGGCTCGGTTCATACCGCGCCCGGCGGCAAAGTCTCGGTTGGCTCGGGCGGCTCCGTTGGCGACAACGGCTACGTCAACGGCGGGAACACCGGGATTCAGAAGACTCCGAAGGATCACCAACTGGCGGACGGCAATCTCACTTTCCCCGACGCGACCCTGCCCGATACCAAAGGCAAACTTTGGTTGCCGCCGGTGGCCGGCAGCTACAAAATCAACGGGATCACTTACAAGTATCTTCTCACCGGCAATCAGCCGTGGAAACTCGCCACGCTTGATGGCGGCGTTTATGTGGATGGTCCGGGCGTGCTCCTTTGGATAACGGGTGACGCCACCGGGACTGGCGTTAAGATGGGTTCGAGAGATGAAATCCGCATCACCAGCAAGAGCGGAGTGCCCGGCGATTTGAGCATCTATTCCAGCGCTCCGTACAGTGATTTCGGGGGAAACGGAATCATCAACGACACCGGGTTGGCGTCGAAGTTCAAATACTTTGGGCTGCCGGGCAACACTGAACTCACCTTCGGCGCGAACGTCGGCTTCGTCGGCCAGATTTACGCGCCCCAGGCAGATTTCAAGCTCGGTGGCGGCGGCAAAAACACCTACGACTTCGTTGGGCAGAGCATCACCAGATCGGCGACGATGGGCGGCCATTTCAATTTTCATTATGACGAAGGCACGGTGAGTCCCAGTCTCGGTGGTTCGGCCACTTACGCGGCGGTGTCGTGGGATGAGCCGGGTGGTTACTGAGATACGAATGACCTCAAACCACTGCCCACTCCGTGTGGTTGATCTCAAAGCCTCCTGAACATGAAGCGAACTCTCTTCGCCCTCGGAGTCACGCTGAGCACCATCGTTTCCTCCCGGGCGATCATCATCCAGGAGTTTCACGGGTTTGCCGACAGTTCGCCCGACCCGGACCCGAATGGACTGGTGCAGGGCAGCGACGGCGCGTTCTACGGCACCACTGCCAACGGCGGAAGTGGCGGCGACGGAACCGTGTTCCGCCTTACGACCAATGGCAGCTTCACGACCTTGGCTTCCTTCGCGGGCACGAACGGCAACAGTCCGCAGGCGGCGCTGGTCGAAGGCAGTGACGGCGCGTTTTACGGGACGACTTTTTTCGGCGGGGACAACGAATTGGGAACCGTGTTCCGAGTCACCACTAACGGCGCGTTGAAAGTCGTGCAGTCGTTTGCCCTGACGAATGGAGCGTATCCTCATTCGTCGCTCGTGCGCGGCAGTGACAACGCCTTCTACGGGACCACCTCCAGCGGCGGCGATGCCGGCTACGGAACGGTGTTCCGCGTCAGCACAAACGGCAACTTGACGACACTCGCCTTCTTCGGCAACACCAACGGCGCTTATCCTCAATCGTCACTCGTGTCAGGCGGCGACGGCGCGTTTTACGGCGCGACTTCCAGTGGCGGCAGCGGGGATTTTGGAACCGTGTTTCGCGTGACGACGAACGGAATCCTGACAAGTCTCGTTTCCTTTGCCGGCACGAATGGTGACTCTCCGCAGGCCGGTTTGACGCGGGGAAACGATGGCGCTTTCTACGGGACGACTTACGCCGGCGGCGACGCTGACTATGGCACGATCTTTCGAGTGACCACCAACGGCGCGTTGACCACGCTCGCGCATTTCGCCAATACCAACGGAGCGTTTCCCCAAGCCGGATTGGTGCAGGGGTTGGACGGCGCTTTCTATGGGACGACCTACAATGGCGGGACGGATGACAATGGAACGGTGTTCCGGGTGACGACCAACGGCATTCTCACCACCCTGGTTTTTTTCAATGCAACCAACGGCGCCAACAGTTACTCCGGTTTGGTGTCGGCATACGACGGGGCTTTGTATGGCGCCAC
>SCTL01000531.1 GCA_004297495.1 Verrucomicrobiota bacterium | reverse complement strand
GCCGGGTCGAACATTTCCTCGGTGATGGAAAATTCCGTGAGTCGCACCGGCAACACGCGGCTCGCGCCGAGCACGAGGATCGTAAGCGGCGCTTCCGGCGCGACGACTTCGATGACGCCCGCGCGCAGCAACGCTTCGTTGGCGATGACGAGCGCGCTCTTCGGGTAAAGCAACATCTCGAGTTGGGCGAGTTGCGGGAGAATGCCGACTTCCGTGGCGGGCGTTTCGCCTTTCTCCAGTTGATCCGTCGCGTCGAGCACCACGTCGAACTTGAGCGTTTCCTGCGGCGGCCCGGCGAGTCGCAAGGCCTCGCCCGGTGCGCCCGCTCCGCCGGCGGAGCCGCCGGCGGAAGATTGCGGCGTGAGGGTGCGGGTGAGCGCTTCGGGGTTGTATTGAAAGATGATCACGCCCGCGAGCGGGTTGAACGGATCGAGTCCCACGAGCGCGCCCTTTTGCACGCGAGGGGAGTTGGGGAAGGTGCTCATAGACTGGGTGACGGGTTATTCATCCTTCGAGGTCGCGTTGTCGATCGCGCGATTAGTCATGTCGTCGGCCGAGAGTTGAGGTTTGCCGAACTGAAGTCCGCTGTAATGGAAGCCCTTATCCGAGGAGTAGCCGAGCGACGCATCCACGGTGAAAAGCTTGCCGCTGTTGTATGGCCAGGACTTGAGGGTCCATCGTTTGCCCGCCGAATAGTCGAATGGCCAGATGCCGATCTTGCCGCGAATCCAAGCCTCGATCGTCAGCAGCAGCGACGCCAGCAATTCGACGTGGAACGACGGCACTTCCACCGCCCAGCGGGCCGGATCGTAGTGAATGGCCACGTCAATCTTGAAGTTGTTGGTCAGCCGGCCGGTGACTTTGAAATCAATGCCCGCCTTGGCCTCGGCGATCAACACGTCCAGTCCGGCATGCACGCCGATGATGCCCGTGACGTGGGCTTCCGCCGCCATAAACAAAGTCGCACCTGCGTCCACCGACAGGTTGGGATTTTCTTCGAGCGGATCGAAGCGGGCCATGATGATCATGTTGCGCAGTTCCGCCGGCCCGATGCTGTAGCCGGCGCTGAGGGCTGCATTGAAACCGGCCGTGATGCCGATCGGTCCGATGGAAAATCCCGGCACGGGAAAATCAATGCTCTTGTTGAAGAACTCGGTCTCACCGGATAACGCCAGTTGAGGAATGGGTACGGGCTTCGGCACGGTGATGGCCCCGGTGAAGTGAAGTTTCTCGTTTCGGTCCAGTTCGACGCCGGCTGAGGCGACGAGGTTGTCGGTCACCCGGAACTCGCCACTGCCCCCGCCAGTGAACCGGCCATTGGGCAGCAGCTCCAAATGCAATTTTCCCTTGAAGCGGCCCTTCGCAATTTCCGCGTGACCCTTGCCGGAGACGTCACCGTTCCGATAATGCAATTCGTCAATCTGGCCTTTGACCCCGAGCACGTCGAACTTCGGACCGCGCTCGACCTTGCCGTCCAACACGTGGCCGTCGTACGACACCCGGACGGTCGTCTCATCCAGGCGCGGGAAATTCAATCGGCCGCTGCCGGAGAAGACCCAGCCGTTCGAGCCGTACTTCAAGCCAAGCACCGCATTACGCACATGCGGAATGTCGAGTTCCACGGTCCCGCTGGCGTCAATGCCCCGGGCGCTGAAGAACACCTCGACCGCGCCACCGCGGACATACTTGAACTTGTTCTTAAGTTGCGTCGTTTCGATTTTGATTCCGCCAGTCCACGCGCCGTCGGCATAACGAACTTTGCCTTCCGCGCCGTCCACGCCCGGCAAGTAGGCCCGCAACACACCATCGAAGACCAGACTGGGATTGGCCGAAGCCGTAAACTCGGCATCCAGGAATTTTCGCGAACCCGCCGCCGCCGAAATGGCAAGCGTTCCCGAGGGCTTCAATTGCGGCGATAACTCCAGCGCCAGTTCGGCTTTGGTCACTTCGGCCCGCGGGATCACTTTTTGCAGGCCCTTGTTGAGCGTTTCCCTGTTGAGCGGCTTGGCAAGCCGGAACGTTTCCTTCGAATACTCCACCTCCAGCCGGCCAAGCAGAGGCAGGCGCGACTGGATCCATCCGCTGAACTCCATGCCGTGTTGTGGATCATGATTGAACTTCGTGATCTCGCCCGGGCTGAGATACGGGTAGGTAAATTTGATTCCGGGCGTCGTCTTCGTCAGTTTCAACTCGCGGGTCGTGCGGTTGACCGTGAACGTGACGGGGGCGTTCCGTTGGTCCGCGATTGTGATGGGCAGACGGGTCCGCCCTTTTTCCTTCCGGTCGTCAATACGGCCCGTGATCGTATCCTGCTTGCCGGCGCCGTGGAGTTGATCGAGGAGAAATCCGGGGATCAACTCCGCCGCCGCCGCGTTAGCCGGGTCGGCGAGGATGTCCACCGACTTTGGCTTCGCTGCGGTGGTAAACCCGATCGGGACCTGAATCTCTGTCGGTGCGCCGCCGGCGCGGATCGGATACGGTTCGGTGCCCGCAGCCTGGGTTAGACCTTTCGGCACTTTCAACTTGCTGGCACAGGCCTCGACGCTCAGACACGTCGGCGACTTCGGTGGACACTCGTGCGAAAATTTTTCCGGCGTGCCGGACATTTTCACCTCTTTGAAGTTCAGTTTCACTTCCTGCACATCGCCGGGGCCGCGATCAGAAAGCCCGGGCGTGGTAAGAACTTTTTCCGCCAGTTCAAAAACCTGTTTGCGAATCGCACCGCCACTGTCACGGTTTTGCGAACCGTCGAGAGCTTGGATGTTTTCCTTGGTGTTGTTGCCGCCAATTTGCAACTCGACGATGTGGTCCATCTGGCACGTGTCCTTGCCGACCACCGGGAAGGCGCCGCTGCCCCCGGCTTTGGCCCAAAGCGCATCCGCGTCCTTGCCGGAGGGCCAGCCGTGGGCCGACAGCCAACGGTCGCGCAAATCGTCCGTCGAAGCCCGCTCCTGCCAGAGTCCGGCCCGGGTATTGCCGGTCGTCTTGCCGCTGCGCACTTCGATCGTGGCCTGCAATCCGCCGGCTGCCGCCATCGCCTTGTAAAGTTTCTCCGCGTTTGGCCCTTTTGTGCCCGGCAAAAAAAGCGGGCGGACGTCAAACGACTCCGCCGTGCTTTCATCACCCGTGAATTCGCTCAGCGGGGTCACTTCGTGCTGCGCACTCTCGGTGTTTACAGGAACCCTCTTGGGTTTGGTTTTACTGGACTTAGGCTGGCTGTGCTTTGCGCGCGAAACAACTGGTCGGACGGGCGTTTCATGGAGGTCCGCCGCCGACAGGCCATTGCCATGCAACGCCCGCGCGGCCATTGCATCGGCTTCACGCTCCAGTCGCTGATCTTCGACGCCGGATGGCATGCTGACCCCGCCGGTTGATCGCTGCAAACCACGCTGCTGAATCGTGTGCGACAACTCGTGAGCCAGCAAAGACCGTCCGCTTGCAGAATCCGGCGCGTACGAACCGCTCCCAAACACGACGTCCTGTCCAACCGTGTACGCCTTCGCTTCAACGGCCCGCGCCGACTCTGCC
Organism: Verrucomicrobiota bacterium; assembly: GCA_004297495.1. GTDB lineage: Bacteria > Verrucomicrobiota > Verrucomicrobiia > Limisphaerales > JADLHS01 > SCTL01. The sequence goes on along the minus strand of SCTL01000531.1, from coordinate 415 downwards.
GCCCGCGCGTCGTCGTGAATGCGCACACGGCCGAAGTCGTGACCGAAGCGCGGCTCCATGAACCCGCGCGTCCCGGCATCCAGCGGGCGACCGGGCGAGGCCAGCACTTCCTCCACCATCGGTGGCACGCTCGCCGGCGCGGACGCGCTGGCGCGACGTTGAAGCAACTTCTTCTTCCGGCACTCCTCGCACTCGCCGCCCGCGCCCGCGCCGGCACCGCACGCGCACTGGCGTTGCAACAGCAGACCGCGCGCGGGCGTAAAGCCCGGCGCGGTCGGGACGGGCGGTTGGGCGATTTGTGCGCGAGGGTTCATCGGCAATGCTCAGGCCGTTTCCTTGAAAACCAATTGCTCGGGCTTGACGGTCAGGCGCACTTTGGTGCCCATCACTTCCACGAAGGTATCCAGATGCGTGC
>SCTL01000530.1 GCA_004297495.1 Verrucomicrobiota bacterium | reverse complement strand
CGCGCAATTTCGCCTCCGCCTCGCGCCGCGCCGAGATGTCCTGCACCGTGCCTTCGTAGTACAGCAGCTTCCCCTGGGCGTCGCGGACGGCGCGGCAGTTTTCTGAAATCCAGATGATGGTGCCGTCCTTGCGAAAGATTTGGGATTCAAACCCGGCGATGGTGTCGTGTTCCTCCATCGTGCGTTTGAATTCCTCGCGGCGACCCGGCTGCACGTACAGCCGGCGACCGATGTCGGTGACCGCGGCTTTCAATTCCTCCGGCGTGTTGTAGCCGTAAATGCGGGCCAGCGCGGCGTTGGCCATCAGATAGCGACCATCGGGCGAAGTTTGGAAGATTCCCTCCACCAGATCATCGAAGATGCCGCGATACTTGTTCTCCGCCTCGACCACGGCCAGTTCCGCCGCCTGACGCTCGAGCGCGTAGCGCACGGCGCGCGCGAGCCATTGCGGATTGAGCTGGCTGCGCACGAGGTAATCCTGCGCGCCGGCATGCACGGCTTCGAGCGCCACCGCTTCGTCATCCACGCCGCCCGTCACCAGCACCGGGACGTGTGGCCGGAGATTCTTGAGCAGGCCGATGTTGACCGCGCCCGCGCCATCGGGCAGAAAAAAATCCAGGATGACGACGTGAAAAGTTTCCGCGCCGAGTTTTTGCAGGCCCGCTGGGAGATTCTGGACGTGCTCGACGTGGCTGACGCGGAGTTGCGTCTGACCGAACATGCCCGCCACGGACCGGGCGAACGATTCATCATGCTCAATGAGTAATACCCTCAACGTCTCCGCTTGCATCATGATACGCGATTGAATGGTTCTGCGGCCCGACGCCGCACCGACGGAACATGGCAGCCGGTCTCTGCTTCGGCAAGATTTTGCTCCGGGCTCACCAGGAACCGTCCGCGAGTTTTGCCACGAGCGTTTTCGCCACGTCGTCCGCGAGCAGGGGCATTGCTTCGCGCTCGGTGCTCTGAAGATCGTTGCCCACGCGGATCAGGGTCTTGCCGGTCACCGTTTCATCGAGCAACACCTTGCCGCTCGACCGCTCGCGCGCGATGAATTGAACCGTCGCCCACACGCGGTAATCCCGCGCCGTTACCAGGTCGCCGGGAACGAGGCTCAGTTCCTCCCGGTGATATTTCTTCACGCGCGCACTCACCACGAGGTCGCCCGCGCCGTCCGTGGCGAGCCGGAACGTGCCATCCCGCTGGAGTTGCTTGCGCAAGGCCGCCGCAAGCGCATCGCCCAGGCGCGGCTCGAGGGTTTCGTTTTGCACCGGCTCGAAGGTGACGGAAGTTTCGCCGGGTTTGACTCCGCTGGTTGGCCCGAGCCGATAACCCGCGCAGCCGGCGAACGCCAGCGAGAGTGCGGCGAGAAACAAAACGCAAGTCC
>SCTL01000529.1 GCA_004297495.1 Verrucomicrobiota bacterium | reverse complement strand
GCTCTTCCGATCTATTGCCGTGATTTCACTCAATCTCTCGGAGCCGCCGGGCAAGGAAATTGTCGTCACGCCCGCTTTCAAATCCGGTGACAAGAGCGTGACCTTGGCAGAAGGCTCTCGACTCGTGTTCGATGACAGCAATTGGGACAAACCCGCAGCCGTCATCCTTCAGCTCGATCCGAAACTAAAAGCCGCCACGAGCGCGGTATTTGAAATCCGCTCCGGCAACATACCACTCTCGTGGACGATCACCTTCGTCACGCTGGTCGGTTTGTTTCTGCTCTTCGGCGTCTGGCATCGGTTCATCCTGCCGTATCCGGCGGTTGATCAGCCGGGCGACACGCACAACGTCGGCGCGTTCATCAGGGAGTTTTTCAAAACGTTCGGCGCGTTCTTCGCCAAGGAACGCATCGGCATCCTGCTGTTGTTCCTGTTGCTCTATCGCTTCGGTGAGGCGCAGCTCGTGAAGATGGTCGTTCCGTTTCTGCTCGATGGCCGCGAAGTCGGCGGCCTCGGCTTGACGACCGGGCAGGTGGGAATCGTTTACGGCACCATCGGCATCATCGCGCTGACCTGCGGCGGATTGCTGGGCGGCATGGTGGCGTCGCGGCACGGTTTGAAATTCTGGCTCTGGCCGATGGTTCTGGCGATTCATCTGCCGGACGCGGTGTTCATCTATCTCGCCTACGCGCAGCCGGACAATCTCGCGGTCATCAGCGCGTGCGTGGCGGTCGAGCAATTCGGCTACGGCTTCGGCTTCACGGCTTACATGCTCTACATGATTTACATCGCGCGCGGCAAACATCAGACGGCGCACTACGCGATCTGCACGGGCTTCATGGCCATGGGTATGATGTTCCCCGGCATGTGGAGCGGGTGGTTGCAGGAAATCATCGGCTACCAGCATTTCTTCGCGTGGGTGATCCTCGCGACGGTGCCGAGCTTCATCGTGGTGCTGCTGATTCCGCTGGATCGGGAGTTTGGGAAGAAGACGTGAACCGTGTTGCGTGTTGCGTTAAGTGGTTGCGGACGATGATTGCTTGACGAAAGACGCAACCCGCAACACGCCGCTACTTCTTCACGAACAACGCCAGCGAAGCCGTGAACCCGTGTAGAAAACTTTTCTGGCCCACCGGCCCGATCTCGCCATTGCAGAAAAATCCTGCGAGGCCAAACGGGCCAAGCTGTTGCTGCACGGTTTGCGCGTCGTGATTCGGTTTGCCGAAGAGATGACTGCCGCGCCCGTTGCAACTGCACAGGCAGCCGCCGTAAATCGGTTTGTCGCCCAGTTTGCTCTTCGCGCTCGCCAGCAGTTCGTTCATGTCCTCGTTCGCGGCGGCGGCGTCGCGACGCTGGAATTGCATCGTTTGCCCGGCGCGGGGTAAAGCGCCCACGGCGAGGATGCCGGAGTTCGGATCGCCGCCGAGCAGATTGCGCACGAGAAAATCGCCGCGATGAAACTCCTCGGCGTATTCATTCACGACCAGGCCGATGAAAAGATTCCCGCGCGCCTTCTTTTGT
>SCTL01000528.1 GCA_004297495.1 Verrucomicrobiota bacterium | reverse complement strand
CGGCTGCCAGGGCGTCGCCGATGTTTTCGTTGCCATCGGACATCAGCACGAGGCGCTTCTGTCCGTTCTCGGGAAACGCCGCCGTCGCCAGCCGGATGGCCGACGCCAGATCGGACCGCTGCGTGTCCACGACGGCTTCGATTTTCTGTAAATCAATCTTCTCGTTCGGCAGGCGGTCAATGCTCGCATCCGTGCCGAAGACGATGACGCCCGACTTGTCCACGATTTTTTTCTGCGATGAGAGCCGGTTCACCAAACCGCGCGCGGCATCCTGCTGCTGCGTGGGAATGCTTTCCGACCGGTCGAGCACGAAGAACACGTTCATCCCCTCGATCGGCAGTAGCCATTGCGCGCCCGCGAGTCCGAGAACCATCAGCAGGCAAACGATCGTGCGCAGCGCCAGCGCGAACGCCTTTCGCCACGGCCCAAGCTGCGCGTCGGTTTTCCAGCCCAGCCAAAACACCCACGCCAGCGCCGGCAGCGCCGCGAGCAGCCAATATGGATGGGTGAATTGCATTTAGCGTGCTGCGTGTTGCGTGCTGCGTGAAGCGCCGCTGTCCGACATTTGTCCCATTCGTCGCACCAGCTTCTGCAAACGATGATTGAGCGCATCCGCCACGTAAAGATTTCCGCGTGAGTCCAGCGCAATGCCCCAGGGATTGTTGAACCGCCCCGGCTCGCCACCCGCACCGCCGATGGTTTCAATCGGTTGGCAGTTCGCGTCAAAAACCTGGATGCGACTATTCCCAAACTCACAAACGAAAATGTTTCCCGCCGCATCCACCGCCACGTCGTAGGGATAGCTCAACTCGCCAAGGCCCGTGCCCGCTTTCCCGAACTCGCGCAAGAATTTTCCCGCCGGCGAAAAAATCTGGATGCGATGATTGCATGAATCCGCGACGTAGATCCGGTCCTGCGCATCCGCGCAAATCCCTTCAGCACGATTGAACTCGCCCGGCAACACACCCGCCTGACCGATGACCTGAAGGAGCGCGCAGTCGTGCCACGCTTGCGCGGCGTTGCTTGCGGTTGGCGTGCTGGGCACATCCAGCTTAGCGTAGGGCCAGTTCGTGGCGTTGCTTCCGTTGCTGTAGCTTGTCTGCACCTCTTTCAATGCCGGGGCAAGGAGTCCCCCCTTTAACAACGCGAAACGCTGCACGCGTTCCGCTCCCATGTATTCGCTCACGAAAAATTCCCCGCGCGAATTCTCCGCGATCCCCCGCGGCAACATGAAACAGCCTTCATTCGTTCCGCGACAACCCCACTGCGCCACGAGCTTTCCGTCCGGCGTGAAATGATTCACCCGCTGATAATGTGGCTCGATCACGATGATGTTACCCTCGCGATCCAGTCCCATGCCTTTGGGTTTGCCCAGCGTCGTCTCCGGCATCTGCCACGAGAGCAGGAAATTTCCCTCCGACAAAAACTTCTGCACACGGCCCGTCATGTCCACGGCATAGACGTTTCCCTCGCGATCACACGCTACCGAACGCGGCTTGTTGAACTCGCCGATGCCGACGCCGCGCGAGCCGATGACCATGACCCGCTCAAAAAACTGACTGTGTAACGCGGCCTCGTTCCGTGCGTCCGCCCGCGAACAACCGGAACAAAAGCACCAAGCACCCAACACCAAGCTCCAGAGAAGCGCCAAGCGGCAAAAGCCATTCGTCGCATCCGTCCCGTTTGTCCCCTCCATGTTAAGGTTTGAACATTTCTCGCCGACCCATGCCACAACGCCCCAGACCGCCAACGGCAACACCGCCAACCCCAGCAACCCCAGACAAAGCGCATTCACCTGCGCCGCGTAGCCGTAATGCAACAGATTGAAAATTTTCAGCGCGAGCGTTTCGCCGCCGGGCGGTTGGACGATCACGATGGACTCCACATCCCAAAGGCAGAGCAGATAAACCACATACCACGCCGCGAACATCTGCGGCGCGATCTGCGGCCAGATCACGAGCCGGAACATCTGCCCGCGCGTCGCGCCTTCCAGTTTAGCCGCATCCGTCAAATCCGAATCCACGCTCGCGACCGCATGGCGCGCCGCCGTCCATGCCAGCGCGAAATAACGAATCATCAGCGCCAGCAGCACGATGCCAACGCTTTGATAAAACGCTACCAGCACGGACCGATTGAAAATCTTGATCAATGCGATCCCAATCAACACGCCCGGGATGAAGAAGGGTAACCACCCAATCGTTGTAGCAGCCGACGTGAGTCGGCTCATTCTAATCGGGTTAGTCAGAGCCGACTCACGTCGGCTGCTACGTGAACTCATAAACAGCGCCACACCAACCGCCGTCATCGCCGCCAGCGCCGCGAACGAGAACGAATTCCAGATCGTCCCTAAGCTGGCCTCAATCGCACCCGGGAGTTCCGCCCAAGTTCGCCGCGCGAAAACGATTTGCGCCAGAGGCAAACCGACGGATACGACGCACAACGCCACCGCCAGCGTGCCGCAGCCGATTCGCCACGGTGAGCCCAGTTGACGACGAAAGATTCTGGCCGGTACCGTGCCCTGAATTCTAGGCCATGCCACCGACCGGCGTGTTGCCCATGCGAGCAAGAGCACCGGCGCAATGACCAGCGGCACGCTCAACCGCAGCGCGGCCAGCGTGTCGAACTTGGTGTTGAACTGAACCCACATCTCGTCCGGCAGAACTTTCGTTTGCAGAATCGCCGGTACGGCAAAGTTGTTCAGCGCAAGCACGAACGTCAGCACCGCTGCCAGCGCCAGTTCACCTTTGGCGGCGGGAACAAGCAGCCCGCGCAACAGTGACCAGCCCGTCATCGCCGGTTCGCATTCAAGTTGCGCGGCTTCCAGCCGCCGCCACGCGGCCAGCGCGGCGAACAAGGTGATGGGCCACAGCAACAGCGCCAAAATCCAGATCGTCCCCCCGAGCGAATAGATTCCAAAAGGCAGCCATTTTCGCAGCGCGCCGGTTTCGCCCAGCAAACTGATCCAGCAATTCGTGACGAGAAACGGCGGTAACGCCAGTGCTGCGATTGCTACCGCGAGAAACACATTTCGCCCGGGCGCCTCCAGCGTCGCCAGCCACAGTGCCGCGATGAGGCCAAAGCCCAGCGCCAGCGCCGTGGTCGTCCCGGCGAGCAACAGACTGTTTTGGAGCAAGAGCCAGTTCATGCCAGTCTAGGTGGCAAGCCCGCCGCCTTAATTTTTCCCTCCGCGCCGGGAATGTCGTAATCCACGCGGCGTAGTTCGACGGTTTGTTGGTTTCGGTCGTAAACCACGTAGGCTGCCTTCGAGTTTCCGTCGCGTGGTTGCCCAACTGCGCCGGGGTTCACAAAGTATTGTTTCCCCGCCTCGATCTTGAATTTGGAATACGTGCCGCCTCGAACCATTGAGTCTCGCACGAACGCAACCGGCACATGCGTGTGCCCAAAGAAACAAATCGGTGTGCTCTGGTGGTTGAAGCTCGTTGCCGCTGCAAGTTTATCGAATACGTAGCCCCATCTGGCTGGCGCATCGAGCATGGCGTGAACAATTGTGAAGCCGTCAACCTCCGCGACCAACGGCAACTCACGCAACCAACGACGATCTTCCTCCGTGAGTTGTTGTCGCGTCCACTCCACCGCTTCCGCTGCCTTGGGATTGAAACCATCAAGTGCCACATCGCTGCTGCAATACTCATCGTAGTTTCCTTTCACACACGGCATCTCCATGCCACGGACGATATCGAGGCATTCCTTCGGGTCAGCGTTGTAGCCAACAATGTCACCGAGACAAGCGTAACGTGTGCAACCTTGCGACTTCGCATCAACCAGGACGGCGTGGAGCGCCTCCAAGTTTGCGTGAATATCGGCAAAGATAGCGTACTTCATCGCAGAAAAATCTCGTTCAGTTGTTTGGTGGTCGTTTCCAAGTCGCGCAACAAGGCGTCCCAGTCTGGTTGTCGGAGGGCGGAGCTTTGCGACGCCCCAGTCTCAGAGTTTGGACCTAGCGGCGCTCGGCCCTCCGATGATTCAAGCGCGCTCGCCTGCACCAACTTCTCCGCCACTTCCCGCCGTTGCAGATACTCAAACAACTTCTGGGCGTTCGCCGGGTGCGGGGCGTCATGAATCACCGCAACAGTATTCGGGATGAGCAACGTCTCGTCTGTCAGTGGCAAGGCAGTGACAGGTGATCCTTCGCGTTGGCTGGCAGCGATGTCGTCCGAGTCCGTCAACCCGATCCACGCTTCGCCGCGCGCGACCTGCTTCACCACGACGGAATTGCCATCCACGATGAATGGTTTGTTCGCGGCGAGTGCACGACACCACGCGAGCCAGCGTTGCTCACCCCAGCGTTGCTTCAGTGCGTGAAAGTGCGTGGCCGTCGTGCCGAATTGTGGGAAGGCCAACGCTACTTTGCCACGCCAGATTGCGTTGGTGAGTTCGAGTAGGGACCGGGGAGCACACGCGCCCTCGCGTGTTCCGGCGGACGCCCCGTCCGCCGGAGTTTCGCGCGGGGCGCGCGAAACAGCGCCCGGGGCGGGCGCGCTCCCCAACGAAACAAAGTTCGTGTTGATGACGATTCGCCGGCTTCGGTAACCGAAGGCGGTCCAGCCGTTGGTTTCGCGAAACACATTTTGGGCGGCGAGTTGGCGCGTGCGCATTTCTTCGTTGCCCCAGAAGACGTCGCATTGCGGATGGCTGCGCTCGGCGAGCAGCCGGTTCGCCAACCCGACGGTCTTCACCGCTTCGCTGTCATAGACGGCTTCGACCTTGATGCCGGTTTCCTTCTCGAACTCGCGCAGAATCGGCTCGGCATAGACTTGGTCTTGTGCGGCGTAAACGACGACTTCCTTAAGCTCATCTCTGCCCGGAACGTGATGAGTTAGTCTCGGCAGAAGCAACGCCGCGAGAAGACCAATTGTCGCGATAAACCAAAACGGAAAGAAATGATTCATCATTCCGAAGAATCGCCGGAGATTTTCCTTCGGATCGTAATTGTCCTTTTTGTTGGCGGCTTCGCTCATCGTTGCGAGTTCGATTTGTCCGTGGGCGTCCGAGCGCTCACCCTCTCCCCGTCGGACGGGGAGAGGGCAGGGTGAGGGGTTTTTGTCGTGGGCCGATCCGGATTCAAAACCCGTGAAGTCACTCGCTTGGCAGGCTTCACATTTCCCGGATGCGGTGCTCGCTCTTGAAGCAACATCCACAGGTTATCCCGGACAACTTGCGGTTCTTTCTTAAGCCGCCAGTTCCAAATTCGTCTCACCACTATGCCGTGACTTGCCAAGAAAGCGTCGCGTTTTGCGTCGTGTTGCTGCTGACTGGGATGGCCGTGTTGAAATCCGTCAGTTTCCACGACCAGTCGCGCCTCGGCGCAGTAGAAGTCGAGCGTGTATTCTCCAAAAGGATGCTGGCGGCGAAACTTGTAGCCGGAGAAGCGTTCGTTGCGGAGCATTCGCCACAGGACCTTTTCAGCCGATGAGGATTTTTCACGAAGGCGTCGTGCGCGGGCGATCTGCACCTTGCCTGGCGCAGGGACGCCCCTCACCCCGACCCTCTCCCCGTCCGACGGGGAGAGGGTGACAGCTTCGCCGCTCGGGCGCGTGTTGGCACGTCGGGCGTCGCTGGTCGTCGTGAGTTGAGTTGTCGCTTTGTTCGCCATCTTCAATCTTCAAACAGTTCGCCTGTGATACCACCACCACTCGAACAGCAGCACGGCCAAGCCGATGGCGGCCAGCGTGCGCCAGAGTTCCATGTTCGTGCGCTGCACGGTCGTGGCGGTGACGCGGGTGTATTCGCCGAATTTCAATTCGTCGCGCGGACGGATGTTGCTCTCAGCAGAATCAAGCAGGTCAGCGCAGAAGGTGACTTCGTTCGTCCCGGCGCGCAGGTGATAGATGCCTTGCCTCGCGGTGTCGCCGAAGACGATTTCATTCGCGGTCGCGTCCACGGCGATTTGTTTCGTCGAGCCGTCGGGCATTTTTACCTCGGCGGTTTTCACCGGCTCGGCGAGCGCGAGGCGGAACGGGTCGCCGGCTTTGATGAGGAGCTGGGAATTTTTCGCGTTGGCGGGATTGAGCCAGTCCACGGCGTTGGCGATGAAGATCGGGAACGACACGCGCAACGGCCAGTTGCTCTCCAGCGGATCGAAGCCCACCCACACGATGCGTTGCCGGCCCAGGTCGCCCGCGAGGATGAGCGGCGCTTGCGGCGCTTCGAGGATAGAGACCGCCCACGTCGGCGCGCGCGCGGTGAGGCTCTGCACGATCTGCACGTTGTCGAACCCGGCGTAACGCAACAGCGGGTGCGTGGATTTCCAGTCCACGATCACCGGCGCTTCCACGGCGGCGACGCTCTCAACCCAGTTCGTGTTCACGGTGCGAAACGCCAGCACGTTGCCCTTGGGCCACGCGGTCGGCACAACGCCGTCGAGCACAATGAAATCAAAACCCGCGCCCGCGTCGGTCAAATCATTCGCCACGGCCAAGTTCACGTTCGCCACAGCGCGCAATGCTTTTTCGAGCAGCCGATTTCCGCGTGTGACGAGCAAAACGTTCACGGGCTTGGGCAACAAACTCACGATGGACGCTTCGTTGTCGGCGGCCAGATCGTCCTTGCCCGTGAGGCGAACGGTAAAGGCGCCGTCCTTCGCTTGCGTGGCTTTGAAAACCTGCGGCGCGGTTTGTTGGCCGGGAATGGTGAGGGGACGCGTTTCGAGAAGATTGCGCGACTCTGTTCCATTGCTTTGGAAATATAGTTCCAGATCGGCGCTCATGATGTTCGACGAAAAATTTGCGACGCTGGCGTAGATGGCGCGTTGCGTGGCGTCCTCGGGATTCGCGCGGGCATCGAGCGCAGTGATGCCGAGATTGTCCGCGCGCTGGCCTACCTTGTGATAGATGAGCGGCAACGCCTTGTTCTCGAAATCGCTCAACTCCGGCACGGCGCCGTCGCTGAACAGATGAATCTCCGCACTGCGGCGATCGCGCACGAGCGACTCGGCCATCTTGAGCGCGGGGACAAGTCGCGTGGGCGAATCCGACGGCGCGCACGCTTGCAACGCCCGGCGCAACGCGGCCTTCTCGCTGGTGGCGGATTGTTTGACCTCGGTGTTCGCGCCCGCGAGCAACACGACCATTTGATCCGTCGGCTCGAGACTGTCCACCCACTTGAGCGCCTCGGTGCGCGCCCGCTCGAAGCGCGACGGCGATTCGTCCACGGCCTGCATCGAAGCCGAGCCGTCGAGGATGACGACGCGCAATTGCGCCGGCTTGGCCGTGGTGGCAAAGAACGGCCGTGTCAGCGCCAACACCGCGAGCGCGAGCAGGAGGATTTGCAGATAGAGCAACCAATTCTTCCGCAACTTCTGAAACGGCGCACTGGCCTGCGTGTCCGCAAGGAATTTCTGCCAGAGCAACGTGCTGGAAACCAGCTTCACCACGCGCTTGCGCTTCAGCAAATAAAACACGATCACCACCGGAATGCTGGCAGCGAAGGCAAAGGCGAGTGGGGCAAGGAAACTCATGCGCACCTCCGCGTGAAATCGGGCCGCTGGCCGCGAAGCGGCCAAACGTGAATAGCCGCAGGTGAAACCTGCGGTATGCAATTCCCAATTACATTCGGCCCTGACAGGGCCGAACAAATCTGTGAACACCCGTCCGTGGGTTGACACCCACGGCTATTCACGTTGCGTCCCTTCGGGACACAGAATTCGGTTGTTAGAATTATCGTCATCCCCAGACTTCAGATTTCCTCAATTGCTTCAGCAACAAGTCTTGCAGGTCCATGTTGGACGGCGCCATGAAGAAACTTATCCCGCGCTTGGTCGTAAACTCGCGCAACCGCTGAATGAAATTCTGCACGGTCTGCTGATACGCTTTCATGCGATAGCGACCGAATGTGACTTCCTGCAAGCCGCCGCTCTCAGAATCAACGAGGCGCAAATCGCCGAACGTGGTGGGCGCGAGTTCTTCGGGCGCGAGAATCTGGACGACGTTCACCTGAAAGCCGCGACCGACGAGCGCGGTGAGGCCGGATTCGTAACCGGCCGGATCAAGAAAGTCACTTAGCACGATGGCGAGGCCGGTGTGACGGGCTTCCAATGCGCCGCGTCGCAAGGTTTCGTTGAAGTCCGCGCCGCCAGCAGCATTAAGCGTGTTGAGATTCTGGAAAAACTGCATTGAGGATTTCTTGCCACGGACGGAACGGAGTGCGCCCTCGACGGCGGATTGTTGATTGTAGTTTGCCGCAGCATCAGCGTTCGACTGTGTAGTTTGGGTTCGGCCTTGCGCGTTCGGGAAGGGGATCACACTCACGCGATCGAATCCGCACAGCGCCACGTAACCGATGGCGGCGGCGACCTGGCGGGCGAAATCAAATTTGCGCGGCTCGCCGAAGGTCATGGACTCGCTGGCGTCGAGGAAAATGCGCACGGGCAGCTCGCGTTCCTCCTCGTAGAGCTTGAGGAAAAGTTTGTCGAGACGACCGAACAGATTCCAGTCGAGGTAACGGAAATCATCGCCGGGCACGTAGCTGCGGTGGTCGGCGAACTCGACGGATTGCCCGCGCGCGCGACTGCGGCGCTCGCCCTTGGCGCTGCTCTTGGCACGCCGCGCGGCGAGCAATTGGAATTGCTCCAGGCGGCGCAGGAGTTCGGGGGTGAGGAGGCTAGACATGGGAAGGGGGAAACATCCAACGTCCAACATCCAACATCCAACATCGAATGGTCGCGCGCGGACGCCGGTTCGCCGGAGGCGAACAACATGAATAGCCGTGGGTGAAACCCACGGAATAGCGATAAACAAATAATCCCGCCCTGAAGGGGCGGAACAAATCGTCCGCCCAATCAGACCCAATATTTTTCATCGAATGTAACCCCATGCTTGATCAAAAATCCTCGCAGCTCGTCTTTGAAAGAAACCTGCTTGTGATGTTCTTCCTGACCCTTGATGTATTCAATCACCGCGTCTTTGTCACTGTGCGAAACGGTGAACGCGCCGTAGCCGTCCTGCCAATGCTCGAAGCCGGGGAAGACGTGGTTCTGTTTGATCCAACTGCTCGTGCTGGTTTTGATGTCCTTCACCAGATCGGCCAGCGCAATGGTGGGGTGAATCTCGGTCAGAATGTGAACGTGGTCTTCCACGCCGCCAATGCGGTAGAGGTGGCAGTCTTTGTTTTTCAAAATGCCCCAGGTATAACGGAAAAGGTCATCGCGTTTGTTGGCGAGCAGCACACGTTCCCGGTTTTTCGTGGAGAAAACGATGTGGAAATAGATTTGGGTGAACGTCGCCATGATGGTTTAGGAGGTTGTGGAGTTGCAGCCACGGTGCGGCGACGTGGAATAACATGCGGAATAACAATTACCACGAATGTTCGATTCGCCGGTTCGCCGAAGGCGAACAACATGAATAGCCGTGGGTGAAACCCACGGAACAGGCAACCAAAGAACATCGGCCCTGAAAGGGCCGAACAATGGGGTCGGCGATTGGTGATGCATTCGGCGAATGCAGAACGCGCGTTGGGACGGTTGATGGTGCGACCCCTTCAGGGTCGCATTCGTTATCCGACGGTTTTCCGTGGGTTGGCACCCACGGCTATTCATGTTCATCCGCTTCGTGGATGGGGACAGGCACGCTTGGTTACGCGTTCGTTCCATCCTCAATCCTCCATCTTCTATCCTCATGAAATTTCGCTCACGCGTTCACTGCCTCCGCGCTCACCGGCACGTCGCGCAGAATCTGTTCGATGATGTGGTCGGTGGTGATGCCTTCGGCTTCGGCTTCGAAGTTGGGGATGAGGCGGTGGCGCAGCGCGGGCAGCGCGGCGGATTGGATGTCCTCGAAGCTGACATTAAAGCGGCCTTGCGCCAGCGCGCGGACTTTGCCGGCGAGGATGAGCGTTTGCGCGCCGCGCGGGCTGCTGCCGAAACGCAGATACTGGTTCGCAATCGGCGCGGCGGTGTCGGTCTTGGGATGCGTGGCGAGCACGAGGCGCACGGCGTAATCCTTCACGTGCGACGCGACGGGAACTTCGCGCACGAGCTTCATGAGTTCGCTGAGTTGCTCGCGGCTGAGGATTTTGTTCACCTCGCTTTTCGTTCCGGTGGTGGTGCGGTTGATGACCTCGGTCAATTCATCCGCGTTCGGATAGCCGACGATGATTTTGAAGAAGAAGCGGTCCAGTTGCGCCTCGGGCAGCGGATAGGTGCCTTCCTGGTCAATCGGGTTTTGCGTGGCCATGACGAAGAAGGGTTCGCCAAGTTTGCGGAGTTCGCCGCCGGCGGTGACCTGTTTTTCCTGCATGGCTTCGAGCATGGCGGATTGCGTCTTGGGCGTGGCGCGATTGATTTCGTCGGCAAGAATCAGGTGCGCGAAGATGGGCCCGCGTTGAAACTCGAAGGCGCGCTTGCCGGCGTCGGTGTCCATGACAAGGTTCGTGCCGAGAATGTCGGCGGGCATGAGGTCGGGCGTGAACTGGATGCGATTGAACGGCATGTCGAGCACCTCGCCGAGCGTGCGGATGAGCAGCGTCTTGCCGAGGCCGGGCACGCCTTCGAGCAGCACGTGCCCGCCGCCGAACAGCGCAATGAGCGTGTTCTCGACGATGGCGGTGTGGCCGACGATGATTTTGCCGATTTCGTTTTGGAGCGCGGCGTAGGTGTCGCGGAAGGATTGGATTTGGGATTCGGTGCTCATTCGGGGAGTTGCAGGTTGCAGGTTGAAAGTTGCAGGTTTTCTTGGCCTAGCGTTTCGTCGGTAGGCAAACGCGGGAATTGTCCGGGTATTTTTGGAGATAAGCAATGAAGCTCGCGATGCGCCGGGATAATGCGACTGCCATTGCCTTCAGTTCGCTGAACCTCGTTTCATTCAAGTATTCCTGATCCAGCGCGACGTAGAGTTGCGAGCGCGCTTCGCCGACCGACCCTTTGGCGATGTTCAAGAACTGGATGAATTCCTTGCGTGAGCCGCGTTCAAAACCTTCGGCGATATTCGACATGGTGGAGGTGGCAGCGCGGCGGATCTGTTCGCGCAGCCCGATGTCGCGGTAAAAGTCTCGCTGCTTGGACGCGGCGTTGATGTCCTTCACCAACGCGCGCGCGTCCTGCCAGACATGCAAATCTTCAAATTGTTGTGCGGTAGCCATAGTGATTCCTTTCCGTGCGCCGTGGGTTTGTGTTGTTCGTTGATGCGCCGCCGAACGCCGCGTCCCCAACTTGCAACCTGCAACCTTCAACTTGCAACCCTACTTCTTGAGGTCGTCGAAATAGTCCTTCACCGCGCCTTGATACGCGCGCGGGACTTTTTCCTGACTCAACGCGGCTTGGGCATCGGACTGCGCGGCGGTCGAGGCTTCCTCGTATTGCACCTTGCTCTGGCCTTTGATGCTCACGCCTTTCAACGTGATGCTCGGCATCTGGCCACCGGGAGAAAACTGTCCCTTCACCTTGTCGGGCGTCAGGCGGCCGCTCAAATCATTTTGCGCGCGATCGGTGAGGCCTTTGCCTTCCGAGTCAGGACGATTGACTTGCGAGTTGTCATTGTGCGCGGTCCAATCGCCGCTCTCCTGCCATTCGCCTCCTTCCGCGCCCCAAGTGCCCACGCCGCCGCCGGGTTGTTTGCCGAACGGATTGAAGCCGCCCTTCTTCCCCTTGCACATGCCCCAGCCCTGACAACTGCCCACGCACTGCGACGCTTTGTCGAGATTGTCCAGTGAAGCCATCAGGCCCTGCGCGTCCTGCATCTGCTGCATGAGCTTGTTCAACTCATTCGCGGCGTCGGCGAGTGAATTGGCCGCGCCTTCCTTGTCGCCCTTCTGGCCTTGTTTGCCGGCTTGCTTCAATAAATCCTCGACCTTCCCGTAGTCTTTCGATTCCGGCAACGCTTTTGCCACCTCGTCCAAAATCTTCTTCATCTGCTCCGGCGAAAGATTGGCAGCCTTCATCTGGTCAGACATCTTTTTCAAAGTGTCCGCCGCCGCTTCAGCTTGCCCGTTCTTGAGTTGCTCGGCCAAATCCTTGCCCATTTTCTCGGCCTGCGCCTGCATGGCTTCGAGTTTTTGTTTCATCGCCTTGAGCTTTTCCAAATCCATTGTGGCGACGTCGAGGTCTTTGAGCATCCGCCCGGTTTGACTGGCGGCGAGCGCCTCGATGGCGTCGTTGATTTCCGGCAATTGCACCCCAGCCTGCTGGGCTTCCTGGGAAAGATTGGCGAGCGCGGCGGCGAGTTTTTGTTTGTCGGCGTCAGCCTCGGCGCCGGATTTGTCGGCCAAGCCCTTGGCGGCTTCCTGAAGTTTTTGAAGCTCATTTTGCAGCTTCTCGATCTTCTCTGACGAAGCTTCTGAGTTGGCGAGTTGCTTTTGCAGAGCATCAATCTGCTTCTGCAAACCAGCCGCGGTTTGCGAATCGCCGTTGGACTGACGCGCGGCCTGCTCCATTTTTTTCAGCGCCGGGTCTTTGGCGAGATCGTTGACCTGCTGCTTCAACTTGTCGCTGGCGCTGGCGAGGTCTTTCAACGCTTCGCTGCGCGTGAGCGTGGCCTTCTGGAGTTTGTCGCCCATCTCCGCAACGGATTCGAGGGACTTTTGAGTTTGCTCCAGCGCGGGCGGTCGTTGCTGGATTTGTTTGCGGGTCAAATCGGCGATCTGCTTGCCGGCTTCCTTGATGACTTTGGCGTCGGCCTGTTTCTGCGTGAACGACTTGCTGCGCAGTTCGGGAACGAATCCCAGCCCGGCGGCCAGCGCGAGAATCAAGACCGTCCAGCGCGTTGCGCGGGAAAGATGCAGCGGCACGAGTTTGTGGGCGTCAATTTCCTGCGCATGCGAGGCGGCGTCGGCCAGCACCAGTTGCTCCCACCGGGAAGTCTCGCTCTCGCCGGCGAATTCCAGCGCGGTGCTCATGCGTTCCTTGAGATTTTGCTTCACGTCCACCCAGCGGGCCGTTTCCGCGAGCGTCGGTTTGCGCCATCCGCCAATGATGAAACCGAAAACCGGACCAGCCGCCGCTGCGATGCCGACGACGAAAAGATAGAACGACGGAATGGGCGCGAGTTTGAAGACCGCGAGTGCAATCAACCAGAGCACGCTGCCGATGAGTGCGCCGGTCCAGAGTCCGCGCAGCGCGCGCGCGAGCCGGCGTCGGCGGGCGGCGACCGCGAGCGTGGTTTCGATGACTTGGAGTTCACTCATGGTTTGTTGGCGAAACACTGGCCCAACCCGCCCGGTTTGGCGAGTGAATTAAGACTGAAAAAGGCGGTGTCGCGCATGTTGTCCAAAGAGATAGACACCGCTGTGGGGAAAATGTTCTGCATCGTAGCGGCGTCTCGGCAGAGCGCCGCCATTCTCGAGTTCAATAGCGGCGCTCTGCCGAGACGCCGCTACGGTCATTGCCGCTCGTATTCGCCTTTGCCGAGGCGTTTGTAAACTTGGAAGCCGGCACCC
>SCTL01000048.1 GCA_004297495.1 Verrucomicrobiota bacterium | reverse complement strand
ACTCCCACCACGGCATTCAAGAACATCGTGACCGCAAGCGATGCCATTGTGCTATTCAAGGAAATCACGGCGGGAGCCGGTTCGGGTTCGCCCAAAATATAAGGATCTGTCCGCCGTTCAAAGTCGGTCAACAAATCGCGGCGGACTTGTTCGGCATCAAGCAGGTTTCCACACGCCAAACACGCGAGGCCAGGAGCAAGCATCTGTGTTCGCCCAGCGATGTGCGTCACTTTGCCTGCGGGCGCTGCGATCACAACGCCCATATCTATTGTCGGCACAAGATATTGGTAAGCGAATTGATTCAGTATGGCGCGACTGCCGTGGGAGTCCGTGCAGCAAAAAACGAAATCTACGTCGGCGAGCGATCTTGCAACGGAAGCTTTCAGTGTGCTATCGCGCTTCGCTTCGATCTTCGCCGCTGGATTGATTTTTTTTGCCCACGCCTCAGCCACAATCACCTTAAATTTGCCCACATCCTGCGGCTTCGCGCCGAAAAGTCGGTTCAAATTGGTTTCTTCAATCGTGTCCGGGTCAATGAGTACTAGATCGCGTACCCCCAAGTGTACAAGTTGCTGGAGCACGGAAGAGCCAGTGCCACCCACGCCTACAATACCGACACGGATTGATTCCAAAATCTTCTGTCCGGCAACGCCAAAAGTGCGGATTTGACGGTCGTAGCGGATATTCACTCCGTTGCGCACCGGCGTATCGCCATAAAGAATTCTCTCACCAACGCCCACTACACGTAGGGGTTTTTTGGTGCCGAGTTCGCGCGCTATGCTGGCTTCCGGAGTAAGTAGTAAGGCAGCGTGTGCCACCTCAGGGACGCGTTGATTCAAAAATACTGCCAATTCGGATTCGCCAGCGTCATCAATGGCCGAGAATTTATTGAGGGAAAACGGATGCGTGTGGACGAAAATAACTGATTCCTTGTTTCGGCGAGCCCGCTGCACAACCTCAGCTACAAATTCGGGGCGAAGCTGAACCCGAACTGAAGTGCGCTCGCTATACGCGTTGGCTTGCGGATGTTCGGATTCCCGAACAATGATTCGCGCGAGTTTTCCTGAAATTTCAACGGCGCGACCGTACAGAACAGCGCACGTTTCCTTTTCGTGCTTGAGCAGGTTGCTCCGAAGCGTTGAAAGAAAATCAGATGTTAACGCGAGACGACTCATCGTGGATCACTGAGCCTCCGCTTGATGACGTAGAAATAGGTGAGCAGGCTGTCGCAATTCGGATTCCACGTTCCAACATGCCAAGAGAACCAGAGGTGTGGTAGAGCGACGTGAGGAATGGCGTTGGACCCTGTGTTCGTCGGATTTCCGCCTGTGGCAAGGCGTAGGTCTGGGTCAGTCCAGAAGCAATCCAGCTTCGCAAACGGGTAGCCGGCTGGAACGACGAATTTCACATCTACGTTTTGCTTTGACCAACCGTGGGGCAATTTTACTGCCGGCACCGTAATGAGAAAGGTTCCGTCAGCCAACTGTTCACGAGTGGCATTGGGAACATAGCTGCGTAACACCTCAAACTGCTCTTCAAGTGGGGTCATTTAATGCCAAAGCTGGCAGGCGGGACGGTATAGAATCGCTTTGGCCCCTTCTCTTTTTCCAGCGATATACTGGTGTCGTCGTTAATCAATGTGTCGGGATCATTACTGTGGCCCTCAAGGTAAAGTGCATAGCCTCGCTTAGCATCAGGAAGCTTTGATTTGATGATTGCGCCAGTGGTGAATTCGTTTTCAGATTCGAATTTATCACCATCAACGAAATAGAAGTATTTTTCCTTTGGCTTTTCCGGCTTTTCGTCTTGTTTCATATTTCCATTTTTTGCTGAGCCATCTGGGTTCGCCTATCTGAGATAATGTTATCATGCGAGAGTTCGCTGGCAACGGCGTTTGTTGAAAACCCTCGTTCGCCCATCTAGCCAAGAAGCGTGGCTTCGCTCCCGCGCCACGTCTGCCAACGCAACATGAAAGCGTCGGGCTGCTCCCGAAGCGCGCCAGTGACGGCAAATAGAAATAGTCCTTGCCCGCGCTTTAGTGCGCGACATGCGGCCTGCATCGTCGCGAGACGATCCGCCTCGGTGGTGATGGTGAGCACTCGAAATCGCTCCCAGCCAAAGTGTGTAAGATGTAGGTTCTGTGCCCACGTCGCCTGATACGCGAGCAACTTGCGGCGGAAACTGCTTTTCTCCAACCTGCGGCGCGTCACCGGCATCGTGCCACGGTCGGCTTCCAACAAAAACCATGTGCGACTTCCGTCTGGTGATTCCAACCCAAACACACGGTCAGGAATGACGCCGCACTTAGAAGCGCCGGGAATGTTCACGCGCCAGCGGAACGGATTTCGTCCGGCGACGGAGTCGTCGCGCAACTGCAAATCATCCTCGGTGAACAAACGAATGCCTGGCCGATTGCGGCACGCCATTTCCAGCGCCACCATGAAATCCGAGATCAAAAGCGCGTGTTCAAGGAAGAATCGTTCGACGCGGCTTTTGCGCGGCCAATCCAGCCGGTGAAAGGGAAGTGCCAGTTCGCGCTTCATCAACCCCGCTCCTTTATTTCCTAACCCGTAGGCTATTGGGCGCGATCCGGCGCGGTGGTAATAATCTATC
>SCTL01000047.1 GCA_004297495.1 Verrucomicrobiota bacterium | reverse complement strand
AACTTGAGACTCTCATGACGACCGTTCGCAAAGCTGTCATCCCCATCGCCGGTCTCGGCACGCGGCATTTCCCCGCGTCGCACGCGGTGAAGAAGGAAATGTTTCCCGTCGTCGGCCCGGACGGCATCGCCCGCGCGCTGTTTCATTATCACCTGCTCGAACTCGATGCCGCGGGCATCGAACAAATTTGCATCATTGTCCAACCTGGCGAGGACGAAATGGTGCGCGACTATCTGCGCGGTCCGGATGCGGCGTATCTGAAGCGGCTGGAAAAATATCCCTCGCTCCACGCGGAAGCGTTGCAGATGAAAAAGTTTTCCGAGCGTGTCACCTTCGCCGTGCAGCGCGAGCAGGAAGGCTACGGCCACGCAGTGTTTCAAACCAAGTCGTTCGCGGCTGGCGAAATGGTTTTGCTTGGCCTCGGCGATCATTTGTTTCGCGGCAAACCCGTTTCGCCCTACCGTGAACTCGCGGAAATGGCGACGCATTCAAAGGGCAAAAGCGTTTCCGCCGTCAACCGCATCAGCGCCGATCAACTCAAAGGCTACGGCACGATTGCCGGCCAACGCCGCGCCGACAATGCGCGGTTGATTGACGTTTCGCTCATCATCGAGAAGCCCGCCGTCGCGGTCGCGCGCGAGAAACTTCACGTGGACGGTTTGCCTGCGGAGACTTGGCTCGGCTGGTTTGGAATGCACCTGCTCGCGCCGAGCATCTTCGAAATTCTCGGCGAGATGATCCGCGACAACGTGCGCGACAACGGCGAGTTCCAACTCACCCGCGCCCAGGAAATCCAGCGCCAGCGCGAAGGCTATCTGGCGCTGGAGATGACGAGCGCCCGCCGCTTCGACTTCGGCGTGCCGGATGATTTTGTCCAGAGCGTGCAGGAGTTTCGGCGAAACTGAATTGAACAGGAGCTAACAGAGGAAACGGAGACGGATGAGTGAAATTCTGCGATAGGCAGTCGCGGCATGTTGAAATTTGCTCTCCGTTCCCTCTGTTAGCTCCTGTTCAATTCGGAATTTCCCGACCCAACTTTTGCGTGACCCTCATCCCCTGAAAGTTCATGCTGATTTCGTGACGAACACCGAAGCCATCAAGCTGCTGGAAAAATTCCGCGCCGGCGGCGTGTCGCGCGAGCGCGTGCTGCAAGCTTTTCAGGCCGCACCCATCGCGGACCTCGGCTTCGCGCAGGTGGACATGCACCGCGCGTTGCGGAAAGGTTTTCCCGAAGTCATCTTCGGTGCGGGCAAAACGCCGGAGCAGGTGGTGAAGATCGCCGGCAAGTTGATGGACCACGAACAAAACGTCCTCGTCACGCGCCTCACGCCGGAACACGCGCGCGCACTGAAGAAAAAATTCAAGGCGGCGAAACATCACGAGCTTGCCCGTTGCGTCACCATCGAGAAAAAGCCTTTGCCCAAACGCAGCGGCACAATCGCTGTGATTTGCGCCGGCACGAGCGATCTGCCCGTGGCCGAGGAAGCCGCTGTGACTGCCGAGATCATGGGCAACCGAGTCGAACGCATCGCCGACGTTGGCGTCGCCGGCTTGCATAGAATTCTGTCGCGGCTCGAAACGATTCAACTCGCGAATGTGTTGGTGGTCGTCGCTGGAATGGAAGGCGCGTTGCCCAGCGTGGTCGCGGGCCTGGTCAGCAAACCGGTTATCGCCGTGCCGACGAGCGTGGGCTACGGCGCAAGTTTCGGCGGCGTGGCGGCGTTGCTCGGCATGTTGAACAGTTGCGGCAGCGGTGTGACGGTGGTGAACATTGACAACGGCTTCGGTGCCGGCTACGCGGCGAGCCAGATCAATGCGCTAGCGGAGAAATGAAAAAAACATTCAACATTCAACATTCAACGCCCAACATCGAAGTGAGTGCAGACGTTCCGCGCCTTGGGCGTTCGGCGTTGAATGTTGAATGTTGAATGTTTCCCTTTCTCGTCCCATGAAAACTCTCTATTTCGACATCTTCAGCGGCATCAGCGGCGACATGTTCATCGGCGCGCTGATTGATCTCGGCGTGGATGCGCGCAAACTGGAGCGCGAACTCGCCAAGCTCAAGCTCGACGGTTATCACCTCCACGTCTCGCGTCAGGAACGGCAGGGCATCGCCGGCGTGAAGTTCGACGTGCATCTCGCGCATGAGCATGAACACGAACACGCTCATTATCCCGAACCGGCGCACGAACATTGCCACGGCGAAGCCCCGTGCGGCGCAATGCACTTGCATGAGCATGAACACGGGCAGGAGCACGACCATCACCACGACGACAGTCGCAACTTCGCCGACATCAAAAAACTGATCAGCAAAAGCAAGCTCTCGCCGTGGGTGAAGAAGAAATCACTGGCCGTGTTCCAGCGCATCGCGGACGCCGAAGGGAAAATTCACGGCAAGCCCGCGAGCGAAGTTCACTTTCACGAAGTCGGCGCGGTGGATTCCATCGTGGACATCGTGGGCGCTTGCGTCGGATTGGAAATGCTGGGCAAGCCGCGCGTACTCGCCGCGCCCGTCACCGAAGGCACGGGCTGGATTCGCTGTGCGCACGGAAGATTTCCGATTCCCGCGCCGGCGACGCTGGCGATTCTCGGTGCGAGAAGAATTCCCATCACGCAATGCGACGAGCCGAATGAACTCGTCACCCCCACGGGCGCGGCGTTGCTGGCGGAGTTTGCGGAAGAATTCGGCGTGATGAGCGGCATCGTGGCGGAGCGGATTGGTTTTGGTTTGGGCACGCGGGAAAACAAAACCAGGCCGAACGTTTTGCGCGCCGTGCTGGGCGCGGAGTCTAAAGTCCAAAGTCCAAAGTCCAAAATCGGCGCAACGAGCCCGAGCCGGCTCTCAACTCTCAACCCTCAACTCTCAACCGCCGCCGATTGGGAAACCGACCGCGTGGCCGTGCTCGAAACCAATCTCGACGACGTGAGCGGCGAGATTCTCGGCGCGTTCATCGAGCGCGCGCTGGCCACCGGAGCGTTGGACGTTTTCCACACGCCGATTCAGATGAAAAAAAATCGTCCGGGCGTGCTGCTCACCGTGCTTTGCGCCGAGGCGGACGCGGACAAGTTCAGTGAAATGATGTTACGCGAGACCAGCGCATTCGGCGTGCGCCGGACGATCACCGAGCGACGCAAACTGCGCCGCGAGTTCGTGACGGTGAAGACCAAGTTCGGCAACGTGACGATGAAACTCGGCAAACTGAACGGCGAAATTGTGCAGGCCGCGCCGGAGTTTGAATCCTGCAAGCAAGTGGCGGCGAAAGCGAAAGTCCCGCTCAAGCGCGTGCTCGAAGAAGCGCTGCGGGCGGCGAAATTTTCCGCGTGCTGATTGCGGAGCGCGGACGCCTCGTCCGCGCGTTACCATGCCATTGATTCACGCGGACGAGGCGTCCGCGCTCCTGGCTAGGCGGGAAGTTTGCCCAGCAAAGTTTTCGCCCGGCTTACCCACACGCGATCGCGTTTGCGCTGGAAGGCCGGCGTGTGGGGATCGTCCGCCAGCACGTCGTGCAATTCCGCGCGCGCTTTCTCCGGCTGATTCTTCGCGAGATAAAGTTCCGCGAGCTGCACTTTGGCGCGCGGATAGGAATGATTCTGCGTGATGTGTTCCCAGTAGAGCACGGCGTTGTCGGTCTCGCCCAGCGCGGTGAGCGTTTCCGCCAGCGCCATCATCGTATGGCCGTAATCGTGTTTGGGATTTTCCGTGACGACGGCTTCAAGCAGCGGGCGCGCTTCGGCGGGACGTTTCAAACGGAGCAGGCATTGGCCGAGATGCGCGCGGGCATCCAAATCTTTTGAATCGCGTTCGATGGAGGCGCGATAACTGGCCTCGGCTTTGTCCAGTTTGCCCTGCGAGAAATAAACGTCGCCGAGCGCCAAATGGTGATGGGCCTTGTCGAGGTGATGGATTTGCGCCTGAAGTTCCTTGATGCGTTTGCGGCTTTGCGCGCCGGGCAGCTCGAAGCCGCGCGTGGAACTCGGTGTGGCGCGATAGACCATGAAATAGTAGAGCAACGCGGAGAGTCCCCAACCGATGGCGATGAACAGCGCCCAGATCCATTCGCGATTCCGAATGGCGTGAACCAGCATCCAGATTTGAAACACGGTCATCACAAGCACGAGCGGATTGGTCAGGAGGTTATCCCAATCGGTCAGGCGCGTGATGAGCGAGGCGAACATTCGCGCGCAAATTAGGCGGCAGTTCCGCGCGAGGCAATCTTCCTTTGGTGCGCAAACGCTCACGCAGCCTGCGCGTTTCAACATTGACGCCACGGGCGTGAATAGGCTGAAATATCGTCAGCACATTTTCAACCCCCCAACCTCATTCGATGAACACTCGGAGGATTTTCTTTGCTGTCCTGACTGCGATCGCGCTCACGTACGCCGTCGGCGCGCACGCGGTTGTTTTCACCAACGACGCGGCCATCAGCGCGTTCGACAAGAGCTACGAGAATGACACCGTGGTGGTGAGCAACTGCACGGTGACGGTGGACAGCGCGCACACGTTCACCAGCCTGCTGGTCGGGTCGGGCGGGACCGTGACGCACACTTACAGTGCCGGTGGCTCGATCAATGTGCCCGCTTCCGTGGCCAACGAAGTCGTCACGCTGACGGACACCAACGCCGCGGCGCTCGCCGTCGGCGGCACGCTGCTCTCGAATCGCGTCGTGGACGCCAGCAACTTCGTCACCTATGTCGAGACAGCCGATTACGAAGTCACGTTTCAAGGCAACACGATTCTGATCAATCGCACCACCAACTCCACCATTCCCGACGGCGGCACGGTGCTGGTCTCGTACGATCTGAGCGTGTCCGGCTCGGCGGGGATGAACCTCACGCTCACGGGAACTCTCGATGTGCAACCCGGGGGCGCGATCCATGCGAACGCCAAAGGTTACGGCGGCGGACAGGGCGCGGGCCTCGGCGGCACGGCGGGCAACACGCTCTCGGGAGCGGGAGGCGGGCACGGCGGTTACGGCGGACTCAGCGTCAGCAATGCGCCGGGTGGAAATTGCTACGGCGCGTTCAGCCAACCCGCGACACTCGGCAGCGGCGGCGGACAGGGTGCAAATGGTCCAGGCGCCAACGGCGGCGGCGCGATCAAGCTGACGGTCAGCGGCGCGGCGACGATCAACGGCGCGATTTCCGCCAACGGCATGAACGCGACCAACAGCCGCTCCGGCGGCGGTGCGGGCGGGAGCATCTGGATTTCGTGCGCGAGCATTTCCGGCAACGGCGGCCTCACCGCGAATGGCGGTGCGGGCGAACCGATCTTCGGCGGCGGCGGCGGCGGCGGACGCATCGCGATTCTGCCGATGACCACGGATTCGTTCACCGGCGGCATCGCGGCTTACGGCGGCAACGGTTGGAAGTACGGCGGTGCGGGAACAATTCATCGCAAGACCGGCTCGCAAACCGGATTGCTGCTCGTGGATAACGGCGGTCACTCGGGCACGAACACGCTGCTCAGCAGCACGTCCAGCACGTCCGATCTGATCATCCGCAGCAACGCCGTCGCGCGGCTCTCGGGTACGTTGTTCGCGCGGCACGCCACGATTCAGTCGGGCAGCGCCGTTGATGGCGACGTGCAGGGCAGTGCGCCCGGCACCGGTTCGGGCGCGGGCACTTTCTCCAACAACGACATCGGCAATCGTCCGTGCAGCGGCGGCGGCAACGGCGGTTACGGCGGCACGGCCTCGACGAATGTGCCCGGCGGCAGCGCCTACGGCTCGCTCAACTCGATTTACACTGCCGGCGGCGGCGGCGGCAATTTCAGCCCCGTTTCCATCGGCGGTTACGGCGGCGGTTTGTTGACGTTCAATCTCACCGGTACGCTGACGAACGCCGGAAAAATTTCCGCCAACGGCGGCAACGGCGCCGGCACTGGCGGCGGCGGCGGCGCGGGCGGCGCAATTTCCATCACGGCCAACGCGCTGACCGGCGCAGGCAGCATCACCGCGAACGGCGGCAACGGCGCGAACAACATTGGCGGCGGCGGCGGCGGCGGGCGCATTTACATTTCCGCTTACAGCAATACGTTCACCGGCACGATCACCGCCTACGGTGGAACGGGCAGTGGCATCGGCGGCGCGGGCAGTATTTATTCTTTTCGCGGCTCGGTGGGATTTGGCCCGCCGCTCTATCTCGTGGACAACGGCGGGCGCGTCGGCACGAACACGCCGGTCAACATTACTGAGTCATACACGGATTATGTTTTCCGCAGCAACGCCGTCATCGTGCCGGCGACGGGCACCATCAGTTGGTATGCGAACACCTTGACGCTCACCTCGAGTTGTTCATTGCTCATCACCGGGAGCTACTCATCGCAGATCGTTCTCACTGTTGGAAAAGTCACGGTGGACGCCAGCTCCTCAATCAGCGCGGACGGTGCGGGCTACGCCGCGGCGCAAGGCAGCGGTCTCGGTGGCAACTACGGCGGCGGCGGACACGGCGGCGCGGGCGGTGGCGGCAATACCAATGCGCTCGGCGGTGGAAGCTACGGCTCAATCACTTTGCCCACGACCGTCGGCAGCGGCGGCGGCAACGCGAGCAACTCCAGCAATCCCGGTGGCGCGGGCGGCGGCGCGTTGCGGATTTCATTGCCGGGCGATTTCACGTTGAACGGAAAAATTTCCATCAACGGCGCCAACAGCGCGCTCGGTGGCGGCGGCGCGGGCGGCAGCGTTTACATCACGGCGGGACGATTGCTCGGGTCGGGACAGATCACCGCGAAAGGCGGTTCGTGTCTCGGGCCGACTGGCGGCGGTGGCGGCGGCGGACGCATCGCGCTTTATCTGACGACGAATTCTTTCACCGGCCCGATTACGGCTTACGGTGGGAGCGGTTTCGTGCGCGGCGGCGCGGGGACAATTTATCTCGAAAACTCCCTTCCACCGGGACCGATCATCCGCAAGTTGACGCTCGACAACGGCGGCGTGATAGGCACGAACACACCGATCGCTTCGGCGTTATCATCTTCTACTGATTTGGTGGCCAGCAACGGTGCCATCGCATTCGTTAACTATCCGACCACGTCCCTTGGGAATTTGACCGTGGGTTCAAATGCCGCGGTGACCTTAGCTTCGGGCAACGCCTTGACGGTTTCCAGCGCAACCATTGCGCCCGGCGGCGCGGTTCATTCGGACGGGCTGGGAAATTCCGTCGGCACGGGCCAGGGTGCCAGTGTGTCCCTGAGCACGTCGCCGCCGATCTCTAACTGCGGCGGCGGTGGATACGGCGGTTACGGCGGCAGCGGCGCATCGGCCAACGCCCGTGGCGGTAACAGTTTCATCTCCGGCTCGACCATCTCGCCGACGGGCACCGGTGGTTTGGGCGGCGGCAGTGG
>SCTL01000527.1 GCA_004297495.1 Verrucomicrobiota bacterium | reverse complement strand
GCTCGAAAAAATCGGCGAAGGCGGCATGGGCATCGTTTACAAAGCGCACCATGCCCTGCTCCGCCGCGAGACTGCGCTCAAACTTTTGCCGCCGGACAAATCCGACGCCGCATCCATCGAACTCTTCGAGCGCGAAGTGCGGCTGACCTGCCGGCTCACGCATCCGAACACGATTCAGGTTTATGATTACGGCCACACGCCTGACGGAATTTTTTATTACGCGATGGAATTTCTCGACGGGCTGAACCTGCACGACCTCGTCGCCCGCTATGGCGCCCAACCGGAGGAACGCGTGGCGCACATCCTGTCGCAAGTCTGCGAATCGTTGCGCGAAGCTCACGGGCTGGGCCTGATTCATCGCGACATCAAACCGGCCAACGTGTTTCTCTGCGACCGCGGCGGCGTGGCCGACACCGTCAAGGTTTTGGATTTCGGTTTGGTGAAACATTTTGCCGAGAGCACCGGAGAAACGCCGACCGCTCAATTCCTTCCTGCCGATGGCATCATCGGCACGCCGAACTTTCTCGCGCCCGAAGCCATTCGGGATCATCTGGCCAGCGACGCGCGCAGCGATCTCTACGCGCTCGGCGCGCTCGGTTACTTCTTGCTGACGGGGAAATATGTTTTCGAAAGCGAGTCCGTCGCGGAAGTCTGCCGCAAACATCTCACCGAAGTTCCGACTCCCCCCAGCGTACGCGCCGGCAAACCATTGAATGTCGAGCTTGAAGCCCTCATCTTGCGATGCCTCGACAAAGAACCACTCGAACGACCGCAATCGGCGGGGGAACTTTTGGAGAAACTTCGCACCATCCCGCTCGCGGACTCGTGGAGCGGCGAAAGGCGAACGGCGTGGTGGGCCAACCATCGCGCAGCCGTGACCGCCGCCAGCAACGTCGCCATGGTCACCCCGACTCCGTCGCCGTTGGATGAAACCGTGCGGATCGAATTTGCCGACCGCACTCACTGAGCCGCGCGTCGCGCAAAAATCCGTGTTCATCCGCGTTCGCCCCCTTCGCTGCTTGCTTCGGCGCGGCAAGCCGTGGTTAAATTTTTCCCGCAATGGAATACGAAGCGGTCATCGGCCTGGAAACCCACGTCCAGCTCAAGACGAAATCGAAGATGTGGTGCGGCTGCGCTAATCAATACGGCGCGGAGCCGAACACGAACGTCTGCCCCGTCTGTCTGGGCCTGCCCGGCGTGTTGCCCGTGCCGAATGACGAGGCGCTGCGGCTCACAGTGCTCACAGGATTTTTGCTCAACTGCGAAATCCCGCGCTTCGCCAAGTTCGACCGGAAAAGTTATTTTTATCCGGACATGCCGAAGAATTACCAGATTACGCAATACGACAAGCCCAGCACGGCGAACGGATTCGTGGAGTTCGAGTTCAACGGCTCAGGTTCAACCGATGGCCGGTCACGCGTGCGCATCACCCGCGCGCACCTCGAAGAAGACGTCGGCAAGAGCACGCATTTCGAGCGCAACAGCGGATTGGATTTCAATCGCGCCGGCGTGCCGCTCATGGAAATTGTTTCCGAGCCGGACATCACCAGCGCGGACATGGCCTACGAGTATCTCAATGCGCTCAAGGAAATCCTCGTGCAAGGCGGCGTGAGCGATTGCGACATGGAAAAGGGCCAGGTGCGCTGTGACGTGAACGTGAGCGTGCGGCCCGTGGGTACGAAGGAACTCGGCGCGAAGATCGAGATCAAGAACATGAACAGCTTTTCCGGCGTGCGCCGCGCGCTCGACTACGAAATCCCGCGCCAGATTGAAGCGGTGAAACGCGGCGAGAAACTCATCCAATCCACGCGGCGATGGGACGACGTGGCGGGCATCACCGAGCAGATGCGCACGAAGGAAGACGCGCACGACTACCGGTATTTTCCCGACCCCGATCTCATGCCGTCCGCGCCCGATGAAGCATGGATCGCGAGCGTGAAGTCGCGCGTGGTGGAACTGCCCGAGGCGCGCAAGCAACGGTTGATGCGCGAGTATCAGTTGCCCGCCGGCGACGCGGAGGTGTTCAAGAGCAACGTCGAGTTGGGAAATTATTTTGAGGGCATCGCGAAGCAGGCGAAAAATCCCAAGGCCGTGGCGAATTGGGTGATTAACAATTTGCAGGCACGGATAGCTGAAGTGAGCATGTTTATGATGGTTGAGCCGGGCTTCAACCAAACGCAGATGGGTTTCTTCGGACTTGATGATTTGAAGTTCAAGCCTGAAGCGATTCTTGAACTTGTTAATCTCGTTGAAAGCAAAGCCATCAGTCATTCCGCCGCGCAGCAGGTGTTTGCCGAGATGTTCGACACGGGCAAGTCCCCTGCCCTGATCGTTCAGGAAAAAGGACTCGCGCAGGTGAGCGACACCGGCGCGATTGAAAAATTCTGCGACGAAGCCATCGCGGCGAATCCAAATCCTGTCGCCGACTACAAGGCCGGCAAACTCGCCGCGCTCAACTCACTCAAAGGCCAGGTGATGAAGTTGAGCAAGGGCAAAGCGAACCCGGCGCTTGTTGGTGAAATCCTGGAGCGGAAGTTGAAATCGTAACCTTCCCATCCGCTTGGATGGGTCAGGTCGAAGGTCATGCAAGCTCACCAAAGACAATGGTTCAAAGGGTGGCGGGCGGCGCGGGTAGAACATAAGGACTAGTTGCGGAAAACCGCGTTTCGGTTCTAATTATAGGGCAGCACGCACTATGAAACGCACTTACCCGCGCCACCGTTGCCACCGGGGCTTCACGCTCATCGAACTGCTCGTCGTGATCGCGATCATCGCGATTCTGGCGGCGATGCTGTTGCCCGCCTTGTCGCGCGCCAAAGCGAAGGCGCAGGAAATCAATTGCATCAGCAATCTCAAGCAGCTTGGGCTGGCGACCTCCATGTACGTCGGCGATACCGGCTCGTTTCTGAACTACTCCGATCCATCTTTGCCGGGCACGCTCTGGATGGGAACGCTGATCAACTATTACGCGAAGGTGGACAGCGTGCGCGTTTGTCCGTCCACGAAAGTGCGGCCCCCAACCGGCGTTGGCAGTGGAAGCACGGTCGGTAATTGTGAATACGCCTGGGTTTGGAACCCTTCCGGC
>SCTL01000526.1 GCA_004297495.1 Verrucomicrobiota bacterium | reverse complement strand
GGATTTGGTGACCGAGCAATCCGTCCGCAACCCCTACTTCCGGCGCGTGGTGGAAGCTTCCCGCCAGCTCATCTATGAACGACAGGACACGCAAACTGCTGTTTGACGTGCTCGATTCGGGCCGCGCCATTCGGGAATGGTGCGCCGGGCGTTCTTTTGACGAATATTTTTCCGACCGCAAATTTCGCCGCGCCGTCGAGCGCGAGTTCGAAATCATCGGCGAAGCCTTGCATCGCTTGGGCTCGGAAGACGGGAGCGTCGCCAGTCAAATCGCCGAACTCCCGCGCATCGTGGCCTTTCGCAACCGGATCATTCACGGCTACGATTCGGTGGACGACGCGACGGTTTGGGGGGTGATTGAAAAGCATCTGCCGCAGCTCGTGACTCAGGCGGAGAAGTTGTTGAAGGAATCCGAACCAGCCGGGTAGCCTCACGCCATGCCGCAAAATCTCGCAGAACTGAAAAGCATTGCTGTCGTCAACACGCTGCGCAGTTGCCAGCTTTTCACCGGGCTGCCGTTGCCCGATTTGCAAAACATCGCGGCGGTTTCGCTGCTGAAGAATCTCGACAAGGGCGACTATCTTTTTCACGAAGGCGATCCGGCGCGCGGTTTCTACGTCGTGCAACGCGGCGCGGTGAACGTGCATCGCGTGAACGCCGCCGGCAAGGAACAGGTCATCCACGTTTTCCGCACGGGCGAATCTTTTGCCGAAGTCGCGCTCGCCACCGCCACTGGTTATCCGGCGGACGCCCGCGCGATTGAACCGACGCAAGTCCTGCTCGTGCAAAAGGACGGCATTCTCGAATTGCTCAAGCGCCAGCCGGAACTCGCGTTGCGAATGCTCGGTTCGATGAGTTCGCATTTGCGCGTGCTCGTGGGACAGCTTGAAGACCTGACGTTAAAAGATGTGGAGACGCGCCTCGCCAACTGGCTCGTGAAGCGCTGCCCGAATCCGGCGAGTGAATCGCCCGCGCGCATCGAGTTGACGATGACCAAGCGCATGCTCGCCGCCGAACTGGGCACGATCAGCGAAACCTTCTCGCGCACCCTCGCAAAATTCCGCCAGCAAAAACTGCTCACGGTGAAGGGCAAAGTCATCACCGTGCTCTTGCCGGCAAAATTGCACGCGCTGTTGCGCCGCAATCTCGGCGAGTGACCCTCACCCCTGACCCCTCTCCCGTCCGACGGGAGAGGGGGACAGCAAGCGGTACGTTTCTGATTTGCGGATGATCGTCGGATAACTTCCGGCTCTCAACAGCAGGAGCACGGCGAACAATTCTCCCTCTCCCATCGGATGGGAGAGGGCCGGGGTGAGGGTGATTTGGAATTCGTCGCTAGTTTGATTTGAATCAAATCACTCCGCGCCGATCCATGCGACCCTGCACGCATGGCTGAACAACCTTTGATTGACGCGCGGCAGGAAAAAATCATTTCGCTGGCCGCGGAAACCCGCTTCGCTCCCAACGGCATCGTGAGCCGCACGCTCCTGCGCACGCCCACGACCCGCACTGTGCTCTTCGGTTTTTCCGAGGGGCAGGAACTCACCGAACACACCTCGACCCAGCACGCGCTCATCCAGATCGTGACGGGCGAATGTGAATTCTCGCTCGCCGGCAAACCGCACCCGTTAAAAGCCGGCGACGTGCTCTACATGCAGCCCAACCTGCCGCACGCCGTGAAGGCCACCAAACAGTTTTCCATGCTGCTCATACTTTCCAAACCCGACACGAACTGAATCCACATGACTCAACGCATCATCACTCTCGACGTCCGTCCCGACTTCCGCTCCGGCGCGCATCCGTGCGACAAAATTCAAAACGCCCTCGGCCGCGTGGCCGACGGCGAAGCACTGCGATTGCTCGTGCCGTTTGAACCCGTGCCTTTGTTTGAAGTCGCGCGCACCAAAGGCCTCACTCACGACGCGAAACAAATTGCGGGCGGCGATTGGGAAGTGCTCTTCTCGCGCGGCTTGGCGACCGAAACACAAACTACGGCGCGCGGCGAAAAACATTCCTGCGGCTGCGGTTGCAGCGCGACCGAGCCGAGCGAGATCGTGGACGTGGACGCGCGCGGCCTCGAACCGCCGCAACCGATGGTGAAAATTCTGGAAGCGCTCACCTCGCTGCCCGACGACGCGTCGCTCAGTGCGCGGACGGATCGTCGCCCCGTTCACTTGTATCCGATCCTTGAAGCCCGGGGCTTTCGCGGCGAGAGCCAGGAGCAAAGCGATGGAAGTTTCATTACCAAAATCGTCCGCTCTTAAGCGCGCAGGTTTCCCCTCACCCGGCCTCCCGGCCACCCTCTACCCATCGGATGGGGAGAGGGACGGGGTGAGGGGTCCACTTCAGACGGTGAACGCTCCCTCCGTCAGCCTGCCATTGCGCTTCATGCTCGCGGGAATACTCTCGCTGCTCGTGGGCGTGGGTTGGCTGATCGCGCGACCGGACATTCTCGCGTCGTATCACTACAACCAGCACGTCATCGCCGTGACGCATCTGTTCGTGCTGGGATTTATTTGCTCCGTGGTGATGGGCGCGATGTATCAACTCGTGCCCGTGGCGCTGGAAACCAAACTCTACAGCGAGCGACTGGCGAAATGGCAGTTCGCGTTTCACGTCGTCGGGTTCGTGGGCATGGTGCTGATGTTTCGCGTGTGGAACATGAAACAAGTCGGGCACTTCGGCTGCGTGATGCTCGTGGGCGTTGGCCTGTTCGTTTTCAACATCGTCCGCACCTTGCTGCGCGCGCCGAAGTGGAGCGTCGTCGCCTCCGCCATCGCCGCCGCGCTCGGGTGGATTTCGCTGACGGTGATTGCGGGGCTGTCCATCGCCGCGGCGAAGTGCACTTACGAATCCACCGCCGGATTGGCAACTGCTGGCGGCGTGCGCTCAATCATCAACGGGCTGCGGTCGGTGGCGGGATTCATGTCGCACTTCGATCAAATCAGCGCCATGCACGCGCACGCGCACGCGGGCGTGATCGGGTTCTTCGTGATGCTCATTGTTGGCGTGTCTTACAAACTCGTACCGATGTTCGCCCTGAGCGAAGTGCAGAACCAACGCCGTGCAGCGCTCTCTGTCTTGCTACTGAATCTCGGACTGGCTGGTGCGTTCGTAACCATTCTGCTGCGCAGTCCGTGGAAGCTGGCGTTTGCGTTCGTCATCATCCTGAGTCTGGCGATTTACGGTCTGGAATTGCGGGCGATCTTGCGCGCGCGCAAACGAGCCAGACTTGATTGGGGCATTCGCACGTTTCTGACCGCGCTGGCACTGCTCGCTCCGCTTTCATTACTTGCCCTCGCGCTGTCGTGGCCGAAGCTGCCGTTGAATGAATTCACCGGACAGTTGGAGAATGTTTATGGCTTTGTCGGTCTGCTCGGCGTGGTGACGTTCGCCATCGTGGGAATGCTTTACAAGATTTTGCCGTTCCTCGTCTGGTTCGGCGTTTACAGTCCGCACATTGGCCGCGCGCAATTGCCGCTGCTGGCGGAGATGGGTTCAGAGCGGCTGCAAATCGCCGGCTACTGGAGTTATCTCGCGGGCCTTGCCGTCACGGTCGCGGGCACGATTGGTTTGAACCCCGCCGGCATTCGCGCGGGCAGCGCACTGCTCGCGTTGAGTCTGGTGATGTTCGCGCTCAACGCCGCCAGGGTGCTGAAACATTTTTTCCGTCCGCAACTGAAGCCGCTCGCATTGACAACCGCTTTGAAGAAAGCCGCCGCATGATGACCACTCAACTCAACGAAGCCGCCGTGCTCGACGCGTTGCGGCAGGTGATTGACCCGGAAGTCGGAATGAACGTCGTGGACATGGGACTGATTTACCACGTCGCCATCGAAGGTGCGCGCGTGCGCGTGGCGATGACGCTGACTTCGCCGGGCTGTCCGATGGGCGAGAGCATCCGCGACGGCGCGCAAGTGGCGTTGCTCAATCTTGACGGCGTGGCCGACGCGGAAGTGGAACTAGTGTTCGATCCGCCGTGGCATCCGGCGATGATGTTGCAGCCGGCTTGAACGCGGCAGGTTCGCGAATTGTTCTTTCATTCAGTCCCCAGCCAACGCGGCGCGTGCGAAACCGGAAGCCAGTCACCTGGCTTCCGGTTTTTGATTCGTGGTGGGACGCGGGTGAACACGGATGCGGTGGCGCGAAGCTGTTGACGCGCCGCCCCGGCCCGTCCCCAGAGCAACGCTGGAGGCCCCGTCGAAATTTGACAGCGACGTTTACGCCGTGCGCATCATCAAGTTGACTTCCCACTGACGCGCGCCCGACTGCGTGGAGTGCAATTCTTCGCGTCGGAGTTTGGTTACGGTGTTTCCATCGCGCGGAAGAATCGGACGGGGCCGTTGTTCAGCGCTGAGCCGGTCACCGTCAACACCCCGTTGCTCAGGACTGGTGTGCCGGCTAGCGGCGTCCAGGCGCTGAATGGCAGCGTGAGGTTGGTGGTTGTGAGGAACGCGATCCGCGGCGCGCGCACAGGAGTCAGGGGAGTGCCATCGGCGACGCTGGCGCGCAGGACGAAGCTGCCGCCGCCAGCGGGCGCGAACTGGAGCTTGAGCGGTTGCACATTCCACGAGCCTTCGATGGCGCGGAAGTAGCGCACCGGCGGATTCGTCGGATTGATCCCATCCAGCCACAGGAGGCCGTTGGTCAGCACGGGCGCAACGTTGAGCGGCGTCCAGTTCGTGAGCGGCAACGCCAGATTGGTGGTGGCGTACACCCAGACGTTCGAGGCGCGCGCGGGCGTAATGGGGGTGCCGTCCACGGTCGCGAGGCGCAGGGACAAATTGCCATTCGTTACCTGCGGCGTGAGGAAACGAAGGGCCGGCGCCGGCGCAACTGCCTGCCAGATCAAAACCACCTGACCGTTGCCGGAGCGCACTCCCGGCATGTTGGTCGTCGCGCTCGTTACGTATGGACCAAAGCCGCCGACGTAGGACGATCCGCCCGCCCCAGCTCCATGGGAGAATCCACAACCGCCGCCATAATAGCCGCCGCCACCGCCGCCCACCCACCCGTCGGTGGTCGGAGAAAGTGCCATGCCGCCTTGTCCCCATGAACCATTCTGTCCGCCGATGCCGCCGGCGATTTGGGAACCGCCGGTGACATTGCCGTAACCGCAATTCACGGTGGGCGCGATGAGACCACCGCCGGCTCCACCACCACAAGCACCGTTGTCGGTGGCACCGCCTCCGCCGCCGGCCACCACTACGCGGTTGGTGAGACCGTTGCCGCCCAGTCGCACATCCGAGGCGCCCCCGCCGCTCCCGGCGGATCCGTAAAAGCTGTTCCAAGTCCACCCGCGCCCGCCGCCATTGAAGGCATTCGCACTGTAGCCGCCATGCGCGGCGTCTGTAAACAGGCCCTGCTGTCCCACATAAACCGCCACGGTTTCGCCCGGTGTCACCGTCACACTGGCCCGGACATATCCGCCCAATCCGCCGGTTTTGCTTCCACCAGCGGAACCCTGAGCGCCCCAGCATTCCGCCTGAAGTGAAGAGACACCGGGAGGCACCACAAATAGTTCTTCGACGCCGGTATAGCTGAAAGTCCGAGATGAAACTGTGGCGACGGTCAAGGTAGCATTGGAACTCAGGACGCTGCCGTAGGCGTTGCTCACCAGACAGGAGAACTGAGCGCCGGAATCGGCAAGTTGCACGTTGTTGGTGGTGTAGCTCGAACCTGTGGCACCGACGATGGGTGAGCCGTTGCGACGCCAGAAATAGCTCAGTGGCTCTGAACCTGAGGCCGTCACACTGAAGGTCGCGGTTCCACCGGTAGCCACGGACTGATGGTTGGGTTGCGTCGTGATGGTGGGCGGAATCCCGGATGATCCGGCCAGAATGGTCATATTATCTATTACGAGCTGGCTACTGTCCGAGGTGCTGAAGTTAACCTCATTCACGCCCGCAAAGTTGAAGACCACCAAAATGGGGGCAGTCGTACTCAAGGTGTTGGTTTGATCGTAAGCCAGCACGCCATCAGTGTAGCCTCTGACTCTCGCTTGGAGATTCGGGGTCCACGCAGCGGTCAAATAAGCCGAGACGAGGTTAAACGGATTGGTGCTGACAATACTGGCGGGAGTACCAAACCAATTGAATACGACATTGCTCGCCGACACCACTCCGTTTGAGTAGCCGCTGGGTGAAGTCGAATAGGCGATCCCGTTCAGTTCATAGAAGTTGCTCCAGGTCAATCCATGGTAGCCAACGGGCACCGGCAATCCGCTGATAGTGTTCGTCAGATCGTCGAAGGTAATGAGCTGTGCCGGGCCGAGATCGTCGTTCAGAATCGTGATCGTGGCGACCGCCGTCCCGAGCGCGGCATTGGTGGGATTGCTCAGAGCAATCAGGAATGACTCGGCGGGTTCGCTGTTGGTGTCGCCGAGAATCTGGACGCCGACGGTTTGATTCGTCTGGCCGGGGGCGAAGTTCAACACGCCGTTGGTGGCGCGGTAGTCACTGCCGGCGAGAGCCGTGCCGTCCGCCGTGGCGTAGTTCACCGACACCGGCTGACCCGGCGGCGGCCAGAGATTCACAATGAACGCGCCCATCGTGGTGCCGCTGTTGCCTTCGAGCACGGAGGCGTTGCTGATGGAGAGCGAGGGGAGCACCACCGTGGTCAAAGCGGTGGCAAAGTTGTTGAAGGGAATCGGGTCCGGCTCGTTGCGGGTGATGGTCGCCACGTTCGTGAGAGTACCGGAAGCGCCGGCCTGGACTTGAATCGTCACAATCGCAACGCTGGCGGGCAGCAGGGTGCCCAAGTCGCAGGTGACGATGCCGCCGGACTGAGTGGGACTGCCCTGGGAAGACGTGGCGGAAAGGAAACTTACTCCCGCCGGCAGGAAATTCGTGAAGAGAACGCCGGTGGCAACCGACGGACCGGCGTTGGCGACGGTGATGGTGTACGCGAGCGTGCCGCCGATTGCGACGGGGTCGGGACTGTCGGAGAGGGTCAGACTCAGATCATCCGCCTGGCAGCAGGAGTAGCCATCGCTGAGCGCAATGGAATCCACATACCAGCCGGTACCGGCCACGCTGCTGTCGCTGCTGAAATACCAACGCAAACGGACGGACTGGCCGACGGCGGAAGCGGGCAAGCGGGCGATGGTGGTGATGAAGCTGCCGGAACTGCCGCCCCAGCCGCCCGAGGTGTAGCCGTTGGTGAGGAAGCTGCCGCCCGCCGTGTTGAGATCGAGAAACGCGGCACCGGCAATGGAGATTTGCAGATAGCAGCGGTCGCAACAGGACTCGGTGCTGTAGTAGTGACGGAAATTCAGGAGCGCATTGGACGTGGTGAGCACGAAGGCCGGCGAGGTCAGCGCGTTGCTGCTGGTGCTGCTTGGATCCGGACAGTAGGCCGCGTTCGGCAGCGAGTCACGCAACGTTGTGGAGGTGACCCACGGCGAGCCGGCCCCGCCCCACGAGACGATCCAACCCGCCGGCAGGTTCGGCGCGATCACGGCGTCGAAATTTTCCGCGAAGCTGACGGCCAGTTTGCCGAGTTGCACCGGGAAAGTCGCGGTGCCAAGACTGGCTGCGCCATCCTGGAGTTGCAGGGTGGCGGACAAGGAGTTGCCGCAGGCGCCGGTGGGGATGAACGAGAAGGTCCGGCTCACGCTTCCGGCGCCCGGGGACAGCGCGCCGAAGTTCTGCGAGCCGCTCGGGCTGAGGATGCCACCCGAGGCCAGCAACGTGGCCGTGAGATTTGTCGTGGACACGCCGCCGAGACTGCCATTCGTGAGCGACACACTGAGGGTGACGAATTCACCGGGATCCACCGCGCCGTTGGTCGGCGAGCAGGTTTCCGCAGTCAGCGTTGAGCCGGACCACAAAACGGTCGGCAGAAAATCATCGTTCACAATTGTGCCCAGGCCCTGGCTGTCGCCGATCGTGGCGCTCCCGGCACTGCTCAGGTTGACGAAAAAGGTTTCGTTGAACTCGTTGGTTGAGTCGCCGTTGACCGCCACGACGACTGTCTTGTTGGTTTCACCGGCGGAGAAGAACAGCGTCCCGCTCGCGTAGGCATAGTCCGACGGGTACGTGGCGGTGCCGTCGGTCGTCGAATAACCGACCGAGGCCGACACGCCGCTGGGCGGAGACAAGGACACAATGAAAACAGCGCTGGTCGTTCCCGCCTGTCCCTCGACCACCGACACGTCACCGATGGAGATCACCGGCAGCGGGTCGTCGTTCACAATGGTTCCGATGCCGAGACTATCGGCGAGCGTGGCGTTCGTGACGTTGGAGAGGTTGACATAAAAACTTTCATTCGCTTCGTAAAGAGAATCGCCGTTGACCGGAACGCTCACGGACTTGCTGGTTTCGCCGGGCGCGAAAGCCAGGGTGCCACTCGTGCCGACGTAATCGGTGAGGGCGCTGGCGGAACCATCCGCAGTGGCGAAATTCATGGAGACAGTCCGGCCGGGCGGCGGGGAGAGCGTCACGAAGAAGACCGCGTTGGTCGTGCCGCTGTTGCCTTCGGTCACCAACACGTCGCTGATGGTGACTGATGGCACGATGACGACGGTGGTGGAGGCCGCGAAGTTGTTGGCCAGGGAAGCGTCCGCCTCGCCGCGGACGACGACGGCGCTGTTGGTCACCGTGCCGCCGGCGTTCGGAACGACGACAATCGTCACGCTGGCACCGCTCCCGCCCGGCATTCCGCCCAGACT
Source organism: Verrucomicrobiota bacterium (assembly GCA_004297495.1). Classification (GTDB taxonomy): domain Bacteria; phylum Verrucomicrobiota; class Verrucomicrobiia; order Limisphaerales; family JADLHS01; genus SCTL01. The sequence goes on along the minus strand of SCTL01000526.1, from coordinate 5,367 downwards.
GCAAATCACCGTGTCACCGACAACGGTGTAGGTTCCCTGCGACGGATTCACCGCGCTGAGGGTGACGGTCGCCGGCAGGAAGTTGGTGACGGTGACACCGGTGGCCGGTGTCGGGCCGACGTTGGTCACAATCAGGGTGTATGTGATGTTTCCGCCCACCCCGACGGGATCGGGCGCATCGGTCATCTGGAGGGAGACGTCATTCTGGTAGGCCACATCGAACGGATTGCTGGCGCCGGTGTGACCGGCCCCATCGCTTGCGCGCACCACGAGATTGGTCGCGGCGGCGAGCGCCGTCAAACCGCCGGACCACGTGCCGTTGGTGAACGCGCCTGTGAGCGAGGGCAGCACGGACAGCGATTGCCCGGCGCGGATGAGTTGCAGATTCGGCGTGTAGGTGGTGGTGTATGCGGGAATGCTGGTGCCACTCCACGAGAGCGGGCTGCCGTAGCTGCTCGAGTAATAGTACATCGTGCGTGTGTAAGTCTGGGGCGAGGTCCAGCACGAACCCGAGCCATAGGTCGTCGAGTTGTAGAAGCTGAAATCGAACATCAGGTTATCGGTGCCGTTGTAGTCGTAAGGCGTGCTGAACGGGATCAGCAACCAGCCGCTGGTGGTGATGGTGAGATTGGTTTGGGCGACAACCGTCCAGTTCGTCGTTTCCCAGGCGTAACTGGTATAATTGGAGAGCGCGGTGGGGCGGATGCGCACCGTCCAGTTGTTGAGCGAGATGCCCGGCAGCGAGGAGACGTTGATCGCCAGGGCGGTGAGGCGGCCTGCGCCACCCAACTCGCTCGCGGGATAAATCACCTGAGTCCGCTCGGCGTAATAGCCGGTGTAAAACGGGTAGCTGTAGGTGGTGCTGGCGCTGCCCAGGACGTTTGTGGCCGGCAGACCGACGAGGCCATCGAGCGCCGCCACGCCCGTGAAGTTCACAGCGGGGTTGTTGAAGGCATCCTGCGCATTGATCGTAACGTTGAAGGCCTGTCCAACCGCTTGCGGCGACCCAATCGCGTTCCACACGAAGTGATCGAGATCGCCCGGCAGGCCGTCGTCGTTCAGAATCAACCCCACGCCTTCGCGTTTGAGCAGAATCGCGTTCCCGGCGGACGATAGATCGAGGTAGAACACTTCGTCGGATTCGATCTGGATGTCGCCGGCCACGCTCACGGTCACGTTCGTGCCGGTGCTGCCGGCAGGAATGGTGAACGAACCGCTCTTCGTCACAAAATCAGTGCCGGCCGTGGCGCTGCCGGCGGCGGTGGCGTAGTTGGCCGTCACGTTCAAGCCGCTCGCCGCGGACAGAGTCACGGCAAACACGGCGTTGGTCGTGCCGATGTCGCCTTCCCGCAACGTCACGTCGCCGATGGACAGCGTGGGCATGGGGTCGTCGTTGAGGATGCTTCCGATCCCCTGACTGTCGGCGATGCTGGCGTTGGTCGCAGTGGACAGATTGACGGTAAACAACTCGTTCGCCTCGTAGGAGGCATCGCTGATGATCGTGACAAAAATGTTTTTATTGGTTTCGCCCGGCGCGAAGACGAGCGTCCCGTTCGTGCTGATGAAATCGCCCGGAGCGATGGCCGAGCCATTGGCCGTGGCAAAATTGACCGAGGTGGGCAGGGCCGGGGCGGGCCACAGCGTGACCGTGAAGGCGGCGTTGGTCGTGCCCGAGCTGCCTTCGTACAGGTTCACGTCATTGATGCTGAGGGCGGGCGTCTGAACGGACGTGGTGACGAGGGCGAAATTGTTCGCGAGATACGCATCCGCTTCGGCGCGGGAGACGCTCGCCTGATTGGTCAGCGTGCCAACCGAGAGAGCAGTGGCGACGATGGTGACCGTGGCCGAGGAGTTGCCGGCCAATGAACCGAGATTACACGCGACCGAACTGCCGTTGGTCGTGACGGTTCCTTGTGACGGCGTCACCGAGACGAGCGCGACGCCGGCGGGGAGCAGGTTGGACACGACCACGCCGGTGGCGGGGGCGGGGCCGATGTTGGTGACGCTGATGGAGTAGGTGAGATTGGCGCCGAGGCTCACGGGGTCGGGCGAGTCGGTGAGAGTCAGCCCGATGTCGTTTTGCAACTGGACTTCAAATGGATTGCTCAAGCCGGTGTGACCGCTCCCGTCGTCGGCCCGCAGGACGACGTTGGTGGCCGGTGCGAGTGCGGACAGGTTGCCCGACCAGACGCCGTTGCTGAAGGCGCCCGCAACCGTCGGCGTGACCGGCATGGATAGCGAAGCACCGACAGTGTAACGCAGATCGCAAAGGAAAATCACCTTGTCCGCGCCGTAGAAGGTGGTGGGGAACGCATCACCGCTGGTATAATAATAGCCGTCCACCAATGTCCCGTTGGTGAACGTGCTCGGCCGGTCTGAGCGGTAGTAATAATTGCCGCTGACGCCGGTGTAGAATCCGACCCGATACGTTGTGCCGGCTGACAGCAACAGCGGAGTTGCCAGTGGTGTCTCGGTCCAGGTTGCGGCGACGCTACTGACGTTCTGGCTTGCGAGCAAGGTGCCGCCGTCGTTCCAGATGGAGACCTTGGTTCCCGAATACGAGCGGACATGCGTCACGGTGATGTTCGTGTTCGGCGTGAACGCAAAGGCGAGCGTATAAGTTCCCGAGCTGGTGCTGGTAAAAGCGACATTGCCGAGGATGTTGTTCGTGCTCAGACCGCCGCCGCTGTTCCCACTCAAATTGACCGCACCGCTGAAATTGCTGACCGTCGTTTCGAAACCATCCTTCGCCGTGACGGCCACGGCAAACGGCTGGCTCACGTATTGGGGCGAGGGGATGGCGTCCCACGCGAAATGATCCACGCCGCGCGTGGTGAACTGCCAGACCGGTCCAGGCGTGACGCCGGTTTTGCGCGCGACAATCTGCCAATAGTACGTGGTCTGGGGATACAAGTTCGGCAACGCCCAGCCCGTGTTGGTGGTGCTGCCCTGGAGTTCCGCCGCGCCCGGAGTGGGATTCGTGCCGAAGTAAACGTCGTTGGTGATGATTTCGCCCGCGACAGCGCCGGATTGCCACGCGAGGTCCGCGCTCTGAATCACATTGGTCGCGAGATGAGCCGGTGAAGGGCTGAACGGTTCCGGCGGCGATTCATCGTCGGTGACCGTCATGTTCGTCGAGCCGCTGGCGAAGCCGGCGGCGCTGGCGGTGACGATGACATTCTGCGAACTGTCCACGACCGGATCGTCCACGATGGTGAGATCGAAGGTGGCCGCAGTTTGTCCGGACAGGATCGTGGCGACCGGCGGCGTGAGCAACTCGGTGACGTCGCTCGAGAGCAACGACACGAGGAGATTGGTGGCGAGGGTGCCGCTGATGCGCACTGTGCCGGCACCGGTGAGGGTGCCGTTGCCCTCGCGCGCGGAGGCCGGGAGCGTGACGGCCAACACGGTGGTTTCGTTATCATGCACGATGATGTTCGACGAACCATCGGTCCAACCCGGCACGTGGGCGGTGATCAGCGGCGTCTGGTCGCCGTCAATCTGGTTGTCGTCCACCACGGTGACGGAGAAGACGACGGACGTCTGCCCGGCGGGGAGCAGGATGGATGGCGGCACTTGAATCTCCGTCGTGTCGCTGGAACTGAGGTTGACGAGAATATTGGCCGTCGGCGCGGCGCTGGCGCGCACAGTGCCCGACACCGCCGAACTGCCTTCCATCACGCTGGCGGGCAACGTCACGGTCAGCGTAGCCGTTTCGTCGTCGTGTACCGTGATGGAGGCGGTCGCGCCCGCGTAATCGAGCGCCGATGCGGTGAGGCCGGCGGTCTGGTCGCCATCGAGTTCCGCGTCATTCACGATGGTGAGGTTGAAAGAGGCATTGGTCTGGCCGGCCAGAATCGTCACGCTGGCGGGGACGGTCAGTTCGGTTGTGTCGCCGGAAATCAGCGTGACGGTGAGGTTGTTGGTCGGTGGTGGGGAAGCGCTCACGAGACCGGTCACGGTTGTGTCGCCTTCGGTGGCGGTGGCCGGAATGGCGAGCGTCAGAGCGGCCGTGGGAGTGGCGTCAATGGCCACATTGTCAATGGCCCAATGATCGAATCCGCTCCCGCTATGGCTCTTTTGACGCCAGCGGAATTGCGTCAGTTCGCTGCGCGCCACGGACGGGATGGCGGAAGTAATCGCGGTCCAGTTGTAATAGCTGGTCGTGTCGTAACTTCCCAACAAGTCCCACGAGGCGCCGTTGTTCGTGGAAGATTCGAGCACGACGCCTTCACCGGGCAAGGCGTCGGCTTGTTCCCACGGAGACGCGGAGCCATTGGCGAGCCGGATGGAGAAACCGATTCCGCCGCCGGCGCTGGTATTGACGGGAATGGTCGTGGCGAAGCGGCTGCCCGCGTCGCCGAACCAGAGGGAATTCGGCGACGAGATGTAGCCGCCATAGTTGGTTGCCAGGATCGTGCTGCCGACGCTCCCGCCGAACGCCGCCCATTGCGAGAGATCAATGCCGGGATCGAAATCATCGGCCATGGTGCGGCCCACGACATTCAACGCGACGGTTCGGACCTGCACGTAGCCGCTGGTCTGGTTGGTGAAACGAATGGTGGCCGGGTAGCTGCCGAGCGGCAGCGAGTTGGCGGATGATCCGATGTTGACCGTCACGGTGGCCGCCGGACCGCCGGCTGCCAGCAAGCCGCCCGTGGGCGATACGGTGAACCACGTCGAAGTACTCGCGAGCGACCAGGTCACGTTGGTGCTGCCACTGTTGGTCAGGCTGAAGAACGCCGGGTTGGGGCTGAACGGTCCGCCGACGGGTCCGCTGACGGAGAGCACCACTGCGGGGACGATGGACAAAATGTCGGGCACGTCGTACGCCTCGATCAGGCCGGCGGTCGTGGAACTCGAGGGCGACGTGGCGCTGAATCCCATTCCGCGTCTGGCAAAAGCAGTCCAGAGTTCTGGCAGGTCCGCTCCGCCCCGATCCACGACGTCGGCTTGAAGAATCGCGTCGCGAGCCTGCAGGAAGTTTGGATTGGCCGGCGAGAGATTCATGCCATCGGTCACCAGTTGCAGGATCAACTGGTTGCCCACGGCGTAACCGTATTTGCCGATCAAGCTGGCGCGCGCGCCCCACAACGTGACGCACCACACCTCGCCCATGTTGTGGACTTCATCGGCGGTGGTGCCGATGATCGCGCTGCGCGGAATGCCGGTGTGCGAACTGGCCTGCGACGGATCAATGTCTTTGAACGTGAGCGGATTCTTCGTCAGGTCCGTGCAATAAGGATAGCGGCGGATGCCGAAATAATAATTGTTGGTCATGCCGCTCAACAGATAGGTGACATACCCGCCGCAGGCATAAACGCCGTTCACGTCATCGCCCGGCTCGCTCAGCAGGCTCAGCGCGTA
>SCTL01000525.1 GCA_004297495.1 Verrucomicrobiota bacterium | reverse complement strand
CTCGTCACTCGTCGCGTCTCGCGTCGCGTCTCGCGTTCCGCACTCGACACTCCGCACTCCGCACTCCCCGGCTCTCTGGCGGCGGAACGCGGCGGCGATGGCGCGCGAGGTTTGGGTGAGTTCGAGAATGGGCCGGGAGACGAGGCGTTGCAGGCGGGTGGCGAGGAGGTAGCCGATGCCGACGGCGACGAGGAGGACCATGAGGGAAACGGTGCGGCCGAGTTCAATGCGTTCGGCGACTTGCGTGAGGTCGGATTGCAGTATCACGCCGCCAATGCGGCGGTGTTCGACGACGACGGGGCAGTAGGCCTGGGCGTAGGTGTCGGTGAGGGTGGTTTGCTCGGGGGTGTGCGCGGCGGGGAGCGGGGCGGGCCAGAGCGGGCGTTGGTAGCGGGCGAAGACGTGGCCGGTGGCGTCGTAGAGGACGGCGGCGCCGAGGTGCGGGTCGTGGCTGAGGGCGCGGAGGAGTTCGGCGGCGGATTGGTCGTCGGCGAAAGTGAGGGCGGCGGTGCTGGCGTTGGCGACGATCTGGGCGCGGGTGAGGAGTTGTTGGGTGAGTTGTTCGCGGTAGCTGAGCCGGTCAAACACGGCGAGCGCGGTGAGACAGACGATGAGGGCGACGACGGTGGTGGCCATCACGATGAGCGTGAGTTTGTCGCGCAGGGAAATTTGGGGGGAGGGCTTCATGCGGTTTTCTTTTCGGCGATGAGCCGGCCGAGTTGCAAGAGTTTCGCGCTGAGTTTCAGGCCGCTGCGTTCGGCGGCGGCGGGGTTGATCTCGAAGCGGACGCGGCCGTTTTCTTTGTAGAGATTGATCATCCCGCCTTGTTCGGCGAAACCGGCGTCTTCGCCGACGGTGAGGATGGGTTTGCCGGCGAGGGCTTGGAGGAGCTTGGGCCAGCGGGCGGTTTCCGAACGCGAGACGAACACGACCTGGCAACCGGCGAGGCCGGCCAAATCCTGCGCGCGGCGCATGCGCACGGGGAGTCCCTTGACGCGCTCGGATTTCACGGCGTCATCGAGGTCCGGACCGAACGGGTCCGCGCCGAGGATGCCGATGGTGAATTCATTTTGGGGGGCGTCGCCGGGCAGCGTGGGCCACTCGACGAAGGAGCCGAACTTGACGAGGAACGCACCTTTGACTTTGTATTCGAGCGCGGGGGAATCATCGGCCTGCAACCACGGCGAGCACAGACCCAGGAGCAACACGAACCGCCACGCGCGACCGACGCCCCGGGCGAGCCATCGGCAGCAGGGGTTGGGGCGTTGGGAGTGGTTCGGGAGCATCCTGGTTTTGGGTTGGTTGCGCGGGGGCTAGAAGTGATAGGTGAGTTTCACGCGGAACGTCCGGCCATCCTGTTGGATCGTGTCCTGCAAATAGTCCGGCGACACCGGGTCGCTGAACTTCTTGTCAAAAATATTGTAGAGGCTGGCGGAGAATTCGAGATTCTTCACCAGTTCGCGCGCATACAACGTCGCGTTGGCAACGCAAGAAGCGCCGACGGTGTTTCCAGCCACAGTCTGCCGGCTGCTCATGGCCTGAAATTCCAGACCGGCGAAAATCTTTTCCCTCCACAACGGCAACACCGCGCTGGCCTTGCCCAGATGCCGTGGCGAATTGCTCAGGATCAGGTCCGTGGAGGAATCCCGCGCCTCGGTGTAAGTATAACTGAGCCGCGTGCGCCAGCCGCCTTTCCAACGCCCCTCGAGTTCCGTCTCGAAGCCGCGCGCCTGCACGCTTTCCAGGTTGGCGAAGAAGTTTTTCCCGTCGTAAGGGTCAACGGTCTGGCTGATCAATCCGTCAATGTCGTTCAAGAACAACGAGCCGGTCAGGCGCAGATTCGCCGGCAAACCTTGTTCGTACACCAGTTCGTAGGAACGGATTCGCTCCGGCATCAGATTGGGGTTCGCCTTGTAAGCCGGCTGGATGTAATAAAGCTCGAAGGCGTTGGGCGCGCGAAAGGCCTGGCCGTAAATGAACTTGAGCGTGCCCGCCGCCCACGGGTTGTAGATGATCGCGCCGCGCGGATTCACGGTGTCACCGAAGGTGCTGAAATAATCGTAGCGCACGCCGGCGTTCACCGTGAGATTCGTGCATAGCATCGCTTCGTCCTGCGCGTAGAGCGCAAACGACCAGGGATATTTTAGAGAGTCCAGATACGTCATGGGCGGATTCACGTCGAAGTTATGAACCTCGATCTGATAATCATCGCGCACCTCGGCGCCCACCGTCACATGCTGCCGCTCCCACAACGTTTTCGACACCATCAATTCGCCGCCGACCCAGTTGGCGGCATTTCGATCCAGGTTGATCGTCGTCGTGCCGGGATCCGGCGCGTTGTTGTTGACGGGATAAGTCCCGTTGAAAGTGTAATGATCGTAATACACGCGCGCCTGCAACAGCCAATCGGACGCAAACTCGTGATCGAACTTCAATTCCGCGTACGCGCGCTCGTCCTCATTCAGGAAACGCGGATCGTTGAACACCGTGTAGGGCGCGTACTGCGCCGCGCCGGAATGTTTCTGCCGGTCCATGTAACCGCCCTGCAAAGTGAAATCGCCGTACGACAGCGAGAGGAAGCCCCGTTTCGTTTCCGTGCCGTCCAGATTCTCCGCGATGCCGTTGTTCACCGAACTGTATTCCGGGAAGAACAACCGGTCGTGCCCTTCGCTGTTCAGATACGAACCGGACAACAACAACTCCACGCCGTTCGGGAATTTGTTTCCGTAAG
>SCTL01000524.1 GCA_004297495.1 Verrucomicrobiota bacterium | reverse complement strand
CATTCAAATCGCAAAGCATGGTCGCGATGGCCGGGACTTCGACTGTGTTCAACTCGCCCGCGCCTCCGAAGGGTTGACCGGGAGCGAGATTGAAAGTGTCTTTGTCGATGCCATGTATCTCGGGTTTGATCAGGGGAGAGAACCCACCGACCTCACCATCGCCCAAGTGCTGACCGAAACTGTGCCGCTGTCGAAGTTGATGGCGGAACAAATTGAGGCCATGCGAAAGTGGGCCAAAGGGAGAGCGAGATTGGCTACCGCGCCTGTGACTGAACCGAGATTGAGGAAGTTGGGAGTGTAGTTTTGGATTCAGGGAAAGTCGTCTGCTTCAATCGGGCGACTTTTCTTTTAAGTAGTGGCCGACGTTATACACGATCGCCTGGTCCTTCATCTTGAGGATGCGGTCGAGCGTGATGACGTCGCAATTGCCGTTGTTCGTGACGTAGAAGTCGCCGATGCCGAGCGTGTCTTCGAGCGTCGTGACTTCGAAACCTTCCATCGCGGCTTCCGATGCAAACATTTGGTTGGCTGGAAGCACGGCAAACAGGAAGCAGCTTACCTACGCAAGCTGCATGCGGATTACAAAGCCAGCAAACTCGGGGAATTGAAATGATCTCTGCAACTTACATCGCATCCGTCGCTAACGTACTAGCTTGAAGCGCGGTTGCCGATGTTCACTGACAAGGATACCGCACCAATTGGTTTCATTTTACAAAAAACCCAAAACGCTCGTACTTGCCATTTACGGAGCCGATGCCGGGTGTCCGGTACTTTGTGTCTCCCGGCCCATCAAGATCGCTCTGGGAGCCACTGCGTACGTCCGTTGGTGCCATTTTGACCCGGACCACCTCTGGATTTGCCGGTCTGACTGTTCACCTGGTTGGTTTCCACTACAGTCTTCGCACCGGCACGACCTGACTACTATTTGATTAAGTGCCCCTCAATTCAAACCGCAAAGACAATCTCATGTGCAAATAAAGAAGCCCATTCACGAGCAGCGGCCTTGTCAGTGTCAGAACCGCCCCTGAGTTGATGTTGGCCATTGGGTAGCCTGACGATTTTGGCGTCTCCGAAACGGCAGACGGTCTTGATGCGGAAACAGAGTGGAATCAGTTTTTCAAGTTTCATGCGCCTCCACTCTAAACAAGGGGGTTGGACAAATGCGGTCCAAGGCAAAAGAAAGTCACAAATTCTGAGAGCGCGGCAACGTGACCACGAACTTGAGGCAGAAAAAAGAAGCGGCTCGTCTGAAACCACGACAGAGGAGCCGCTCAACCAAGGACCATTCCGCATGTCCCAACCAAAAATCAAAAAGCCGAATCTGAACGCCAATGAGGTGGGGGTGGGAACCCCGCTGAAGAAACGTATCAGGTTCGGCCCGGGTGCTTTCTGCTCCAGTCTCCAGCCCGCGCCAACCCGCGTCGTCCGTCACGGTGGAATCGTCGAGGAGAATAATCTTTATTTTGTGGCTCGCCACTGGTTGTGCCTCAACAGTTCTGGACAGGTTGGTGCATGTGATAAGCATTGTGAAACCGGTGAAAACCACACTGATGGTTTTGGCCATAAAAAAATCAAGGATAAGCGAGCCTGAAGAAAACGCTGCCGTTCGTCCGCCCGATTGGAATCGAAATCTGGTTGGTAAGCGGCGAACCGGCAACGGTGAACCAGTTTGTATTCAGGCCAACGCCAAGATTGTTTGTCTGCGCCTCCAATCGCCAACCGGTGTGATCCGTCGGCCAAGAAAAAAGAATCGCGCTGCCACTGATTGTGAAGGAGAGATTTGTTGGAGTGGTGCTGGGCATCACTGATAGGACGGCAACACTGCTGGTAACTGCGCCGGAAAAATTGGTGACTACCACGGAATAATTCCCCGCGTTGGCGGCAACTAGGTTGGTGAATGTCAGGGTGGCGTTGGTCACACCGCCGGAAAGATTGCCGCCGTTCACCAAGTTCGTGCCTCCGCGACGCCAAAAATAGAACAAGCCCGCATTTGCCGCACCAACGGAAATTGTCGCCGTGCTGCCAGGGGTGTTGGTGACGCCGAACGGCTGCGCAACGATGACTGGCGGAGCGTTGGTGATGAACAGCGCAACCGTCGCCGGCCCAAACGCGGAATGGTTCACCGGGTTGGTCGCGTTGAACGTGAACAACGCATATCCAATGGCATTGGTGGACGGCAAAAATCGGGCGGTAATGCCGTCTGCCGCAAGCGACACCACCCCATTGCTCGCTCCGGCGAAGGTGAAGACCAGGTTCGAATTGCCTCCGGTTATCGCGCGGAGGTCGGTAAAATTCGTCGCATTTACACGGCCGAAGTTGTGTGGTGCACCCACGAAATTCAGGTAGTCCTCCAGATCGGTGTAGCCACTGGCATTGGTGTGATTGTTGTTTGCTACGTTCGGGTTGAGGCCAAGATTTCTTTCCCAGTAGTCGGGCATTCCGTCCTGGTCGGAGTCCAGCGGCGCAGCGGTGGAGTTGAGGGCTGGCCAGGGATTCACGCCGATATAATTTGTGCCGGATACATTGTTGGTTATGTAGTCGCCCACGAAACTGGTGGTGCTGATGAAATCAATGATGCACCCGTTATGATTGCACACGGT
>SCTL01000523.1 GCA_004297495.1 Verrucomicrobiota bacterium | reverse complement strand
TTTTTCATGTTGGGAATGCCCAGTCTCCACAAAACGCCACTGCATCGCAACTACCCGATTAGGTGACTGGCGCAACACGGCTCAACTGACGCGCGCGTCCGGGTTTGGATTCAAAAATCCGTCGGCAACTTCTTCGCGACCGGACTGTCCGTCCGGAATGGCGCGGCCGGCAAGCCAGCCTTGTTGAAGAAATTCGGCTGCGCATCCTCGCGCCACGCGAAGCGCACGGCTTTCGGCGCTTTCACTGCCGTGTTGGAAACCACGACGGCCTTGCCCTCAATCACGGCGTTGGCTTTTTCAAACTTTCCGTCGGCGCCGGCAATCGTGAACCAGTTCAGCGGCTGGCCATCTTTGCTGACAAGTCCGCCGTCCGTGTGATTGAAGTGGAGCACGACCTTGTCGCCGCGAATCTCGCTGCGTTGAAACCACGGCCCGGCGTATTCCACGTCCTTGCGCCCGTAAGTTTTCGCCAGCGCCACCAGCGCGAGCCGCTTGCCGATGTCCTGCTTGTTGATCGGATGAATGTCCTTCAAGTTATGCGCGAGATCGGTCGTCACGATCATACCGGTGTTCTTGATATTGAGCGCGAGCGTTTGCGCCTCCCAGATTTCCGGCAGCATCTCGGGACTCGGCACGCGCTCGGGCCGCGTGCCGAAATACGCGAACGGCGCGAGTTGCACGTAGTAAAACGGAAACGCCCCCTGCCCCCACGCCGCGCGCCACGCCTCGATCATCACGCGCATCTTTTCCGTGTAAGCCAGCCCGTCGTGCGAATCCATGCAGTTGCTCTCGCCCTGATACCAGAGCGCGCCGCGAATCGCGAACGGCATGATCGGCGCGACCATGCCGTTGTAGAGCCGGCACGGAATCTGGCCGTCCACCTTCTCGCCCTTGCGCCCGCCCTCGGCGTAACGCGCGAGGCTCGGAACTTTTTCAAGCGCACTCAACGGCGTCCACGGCTCGATGCGCGTGCCACCCCACGACGATTCGATCAAGCCAATGGGAATTTTCAACTCACGATGAAGCTCGCGCCCAAAAAAATACGCAGCGGCAGAAAACTTTGTGGCTTCAAGTGAATTGGAACTGCACACGCTCCAGTCACCGCCAACGTTGGGCGCAGGCAGATTGCTCGCCACTCGCGCGGCTTTGAAAAATCGAATCTGTGGAAACTCCGCCGCACTCAACTCCTCGCGCCAGTTCACGCACGGCTTCTGCCCGCCCATCTCGCCGATGGGTTTTTCCATGTTCGATTGCCCGGAGCAAAACCAAACTTCGCCCACGAGAATGTTCGTCAACACGCGACGTGCGCCGGCTTCAATCACCAACTCGCGCGGTTCGGCGCTGGCCTTCAGGGATTTCAACCGCACTTCCCAGCGGCCCGATTTGTCCGCCGTGGCCATGCGCTTCTGTCCGGCAAACTCCACGACGACTTTCTGTCCCGGCGACGTCCAACCCCAGATCGGCACCGCTTGCTCGCGCTGCAAAACCATGCTGTCGCCGATGACGCTGGGCAACGAAAGCTCCGAGGCGCCGGCGGCAAACGAGAGAAGCATTACGAGCGCAGCCAGTCCGCCGTAGCGGCGTCTCGGCAGAGCGCAGCCATTCAAGGAAAAATATTTTGCGGCGCTCTGCCGAGACGCCGCTACGACGCGATTCAGTTTTTCCAAGCTCGCAAGAAATTTCATTTCCCGTCTTTGTAAGCGTGGTCCGCCGAAATGTCCACGCCGGACCAGATGCGTTTCTGCGTCCACGGCTCAGCGGGCGCGGTCCAGAACGGATCGTTCGCCGGCAGACCGAGATGCACCAGGCCGGCGAGGCAAAGATACAGACTGCCCGTGGCAATGTAACCTTCGCGAATGGATGGCTGATGCCCGACCGCGCCGACTTGCAGCCAGCCTTTTTCATCGAACGTCTCCGGCGCTTCGATCATGCGGCGCACCACCGCCGTCAGCGCGCCGCGCACCGCGCCGGGTTTGAGTTCCGCTGGCAGTTCGTGCCGCAACGCCGTGTTCGCCAGATGTTGCAACGCGCCGAAACGATACGCGCTTGAACGCCCGATCACCGGGAATGTTCCCTCCGGTGAAATCAACCGCTCCTGCACCACGGCGTAACGTTGCGCGCGGGCGATGGCCGTCGGATAAAACTCGCCGAGCGGATGTTTCTTCG
>SCTL01000522.1 GCA_004297495.1 Verrucomicrobiota bacterium | reverse complement strand
GGCGACGAGCCGCTGGGCGATTTGCTCGTCGCCCTACGCGGGCGGCAGTTCATCCACGGTCATTTCCCCCCGCGCGCCCACACGCGAGGAAGTGGACCTGAAAGTCACCGAGGCGCAGCAAAAACTCGCCGAGTTGAAACGCGCCCAGGAGGAACTCGAACGCGAACGCGCCGCGCTCGAAGAACTTCGCCGCCGCCAGTCGGAATTCCAGACCGGCCGGCAGGAGATGATTCACAATCTCACGCGCGGCCTCGGCCTGCTCGAAGAAGCCGAGTTCACCGCGCGCCGCGACGCCGAGCAAATGGCGAAGACGCTTGGCGATTTCCGTGACGCGCTGACCAAGCTCGAAGCGATCCACGAAGAGAATTGGAACAAGGACGGTTTCAACGTGGAACTCACCCGCGCGCTCACCACGGTCGAGAACGCGCGGATGGAATGGAACACCGCACGACTGAAATTTTCCGTACTGACCGGCCAGCCGAAGGAAGCCGCGCCCGCCGCTGAGACACAGAAAACACCGGCGTCGTTGCTGAGCGAAAAAAGTTTTCTGGAACTTTGCAAACTCGGTCTGGCGCTGACCTGGCCGCTGGCGGCGGTGGCCTTGCTGGCATTGGGCGCGCTGGTGCTGGTGCTGGCGCGGCACTGAGCGGACTGGTGCTCATGCGGAAATCTTTGGTGCGACTCGCCATTGGCTGGCTGCTGATGCTCGCCGGAGTTCTGTTGATGTTCGATAGCGGCGCCTCGACTTCCAGCAAACCGCGCTCGACGGCATGGCTCGCCGTTGAAGCGCTCATTGGTTTTGGTCTGGTGGTCGCGGGCGCGGTTCTGCGCCGGAGCGCCGTCCGTCAGCCAAAGAACGGAGCGCCGAACGGACCGCACCGCTGAATTTTTTGCATGGGCTGGTTGAAGAAAAAATCGAATCCGCTGACTGATCGCCAGGAAGCGTTGAGCAAACAGATCGCGTCGCTGGAAGCGGAGATCAAACGGCTTGATTCCAAGTTGAATCGGGGCGGAACCCAGCCGCGCGCACAATCCACCGGCGGTTTTCCCAGCGCGCCCGGTCAATCTGCGCCCACGATCACGGAAGCGCGCCCCGCGCCGCCGGTCAGCGAACCGGTCTTCGAGGACGTCAGCCAGGAACGACTCCACGCGCCGAAGGAAACGGCGAATCCAAAGGAGCTTTACAACGAACTGGGCGTGCGCAAATACGACTTCCCCGCGCTCATGCAGAAGACGCGCAACCTGTTCAGCGGCCCGAGTTCCACCAATCCCAAGCTGGTCAGCTATCTCGCGGCGGGCGGCATCCGCGGCTTGCAACCGTTGCGAAAGGAGAAGCGCATCGCGCGAAATCGTTTCCTGTTGTTCACGGCAATCTTGTTCGCCGTGTTGCTCGGGACGTTGTGGTGGTATTTGCGCGGGCGATGAAAACCGTTCCGCGAAATCTCGTCTCGCTGTCAGTCAGCACGCCGGATGGAATCTTCACCGCCCATTATTCGGAGCGGGGACTGGCGGGAATCAATTTTCCATCGAAGCAGAACCCCGCCGCAACTCGCGAGCCGGAAAATGTTCCGACAAAAATCCAGGCGTGGCATCGTCTTACCAGCGCAGCATTGAAGCGTGTTGTGGCCGGGGAAGCGCCCGGGAAATTTCCGCCGTTCGATTTATCGGCGGGCACGGAATTCCAGTGCGCCGTCTGGCAAGCGATGTTGCAAATCCAGTCCGGCCAAGCGAAAAGCTATGGCGAGATTGCACAGGCCATCGGCAAACCGAAAGCCGTGCGCGCGGTCGGCGGTGCGTGCGGGGCGAATCCGATTCCCGTGCTGGTCCCGTGTCACCGGGTGATTGCAGCGGGCGGAAAAATCGGCGGCTTTTCGTCCGACATGAACTGGAAGCGTACGTTGCTGAAACGTGAGGGTGTGATCGTGAGTTGAACCGGAGCAAACGGAGGAAACAGAGAACGGCAGTCGGATATTTTTTCTCCGTTCTCTCCGTTTGCTCCCGTTCTTCCGTCAGGCGTTCGTTTTCGACTTGAGCAGTTTCTGTTTCCGCATCACCAGCAGCATCGCCACGCCGCCGAGGACGCCGAACACCACCATCACCGGATACCACATGCCCCAGCCGTATTTATCAATCAACCATCCGGTGACCGGCAGCG
>SCTL01000521.1 GCA_004297495.1 Verrucomicrobiota bacterium | reverse complement strand
GCCACGTCAAATTTGAGGGTGCCGCCATCGAGCATCATCTTGTTGGCACCACCCGTTGTCGTGACAGTAAACGAAATATAATCATTCAAGTCCTGAGAAGCACCGATCTCAGCCTTCACCATCGTGAAAGCCCAAGCCGGATTGCCTAGATTTGCCGGTTTGCTGCCAGAAGACAGTCCACTTCCGTTTGCAATGCTAGTCGCTGTAGAGATGGTCTCCGTGTCCGAACTGGCAAGGCTCCCGGGACTTGTCGTGCCAAATGTATAAATCGCAATATCCACCGCCGCCTGCGCGGGGACTGCCGCGAGCAAAGCCGCGCAAAGAATTGCTCCGACTAGGTTGCAAGATTTCTTCAAGTGCATTGTTTTCACAGTTTCCTATCTGAGTATCCGTATTGAATTAACTCACGGCGCAGCGTAATCGCGACCGCCCGGCGGAACGATTCCACCACCCGGCGGAACATACGAAGGCGTGCCGGAAAGCGGAATGTACGGCGGGCCAACCGCAGGTCCGCGGGCAGGCGTTGATGCGCTCGCGGTCGTCGTCGCCGGAGCCGCTGGAGCCGTGGCCGAACTGGACGCCGCCACCGCCGCCATGATTTCCGTCTTCGACTTCGGAGCCACGTCCAATACCGCTATCACCACATCGGAATACGCCGAGGGCGCCGCCGCGCCGACGAATTCCACAATCTTGGGAGCCATTGAAGGAGCAGCCGCGGCCGCCGCGCGCGCAATGGCTGCGGCTTGTTTCGGTTGCAGGCTGGCCGCCGTCTTCGCGGCGAGCGCGGCCACGTCAGGATTCGTCGAGGCAATCGCGCCGACAATCGCCGGGGCGGATGCGGGCTTGAGGCCGACCGCCGCCGTGACGACTGCGATGGTGACATCCGTTTTTTCTTTCGCGTCCGCTTTGGAAATAATTTTTGCCGCCTCGGCGGGAAGCTCCGGCGACGCCACGCGTTTCAATTGCTTCGTGTACGTTTTGGAAGAAACTTTTTCGGCCGCCGATGCGTTGACGAAAACCAGAAGGTTCAAGCCCAACATCAAGGCCGTTCCGAGGATCAATTTTTTCATATTAAGTTGTTGTCACCCCAACCAGTCGCCATCTGAGACAAAGAGCCGCTAAAGTCGCGTATTTTTTAACAGACAGGCGCTGGGTTGTCAACGTGCGATACGCGACTAATTGCGCCTACCTTCCGTCCGTGCCACAACGGAACGTGTATTCGGTCGCAGCAGCCCACTACCTGTGCCCACCCAAAACGGGTTTATGGAAACCACCCCTTGAACCAGCCGTTTGACGGAATACCCTCCTTATTCAGCCCCAAAATCGCCGGCAAGGAAACCGGTGCATGGAGTCCAGGTTAGAACCCTTCGGAAAGCTGCATTGAAGCCGATCTCGGCGGCATCACTAACTAAATCCGGGGGTGAACTGGAAATTCCCGCGAGCGAAGTCAAAAAAACTTTGGCTGTTTGCCGGCTCGAAACATTGTGTCGAGTTGCGCGGTAAAAAAATTGGCCAGGTGGAGGGCGAAGCTTGCCGACCGAAGTGTTTCTGATAGAGTAGCTCACCAAATGAATCTTTATGCCTGATCCCCGCCGAAGGCTTCCGCTCGCTTCCGTTGGCAATCTCAGTGTGGCAGGTCTGGCCGGCTTGTTTTTGGCGATGAGCTTCTGCCAAATTCCGGCGGCGACCCTGACCGTGACCTCGACCAACGATAGCGGTGCCGGCACGTTGCGGCAGGCGTTGCTGGATGCGGCGGCCACCAACGGCGCGGACACGGTGGTGTTTAACCTTTCCGGCACCGCGCCTTTCACCATCAATCTCCTGTCCACGCTGTCGCTCTTGAACGAAGTCACGCTGGACGGCTCGACCCAACCCGGTTACGCGAACCAGCCGCTCGTGGAACTCAATGGAACTTCCGCCGGGGCCAGCACCTTCGGTCTGCGTTTGGGCACGAGCAACGTGGTGCGCGCGCTCGCGATCAATCGTTTCGGCGCGGACGGCATTCGCTGTGACGGTTCGGGAAACGTCGTGGTCGGCTGCCGCATCGGCACTGATGTCACCGGCAACCTGGCACGCGGCAACGGAATGGAAGGCGTGTTCATCAACGGCACCGCCAACAACCGCATCGGTGGCACCAACGCCGCCGACCGAAACATCATCGCCGCCAACAACGACGCGGGCGTTTACCTCCTCAATGCTCCCGCCAGCGGCAATGTCATTCTCGGCAATTACATCGGCGCCGGCGGTTACGGCACGAACGACCTCGGCAACGTGAACAACGGCATCGCGCTTTACAACGCGCCCAACAACACCCTCGGCGGCCTGACGTCCGGCGCGCGCAATATCATTGCGGGCAACGATGGCAGCGGCATCAGTCTCAACGGCGGGAACAGTTCGGGAAATATCATCCAGGGAAATTACATCGGCGTCGCGACCAATGGTTCCCTTGCGGTCAGCAATATCGGTGACGGCATCACGCTCAACGGCGCGGGCAATAATGTGATTGGCGGTACCAACACCGGGGCGGGCAACCTGATTTCCGGCAACGGCAAAGCTGGCATCTACGGCAACGCCGCCGGCACGGTGGGAAATCAAATCCAAGGAAATTACATCGGCACGGATGCGACGGGTGTTGCTGCCGTGCCCAACAATTTCGCCGGTGTTTCGCTTGAGAATGTCAGCAGCAACGTGATTGGCGGCGATGTGGCCGCGGCGCGAAACGTCATCTCCGGCAACCGCCAGGATGGCATCGTAGTCACAAACTCGACGGGGAATTTCATCCAAGGAAACTACATCGGCGTGAACGCCAGCGGCACCGCAGCGCTGGGCAATCAATCAACCGGCGTGTCGCTTTACAATTCGAGTTACAACACCATCAGCGGCAGCGCTGTGGCGCGCAGCCTCATCTCGGGTAACAGCAACATCGGCTTGTTCCTTTTTGGCACCCGCAGTCTCAGCAACTCGGTGCGGGGAAATTTCATCGGCGTCAACGCTGCCGGCAATGCCGCGCTCGGCAACGCGCTCGGCGGGATTACTCTTTCCGATTCACCGTACAATCAAGTTGGCGGCGTCTCCGCCGGCGACCGCAACGTAATCTCCGGCAACGGATTTCCCAGTTTGCACGGAGGAGTCGAATTACAAGGCGTTAACGCGTCCTCCAACCGGTTCATCGGAAATTACATTGGCACGGATGTCACCGGCATGACCGCGCTGCAAAACGCCGCTGAGGGCATTTATATTTCCGCCGGCAGGGGAAACCTCATCGGCGGGAATCAACCTGGTGCAGGCAATCTGATTTCCAGCAACCGACTTAACGGCATCACTCTGGTCAACCAGGCCATGGGGAATATCATCGCGGGAAATTTAATCGGCACCAAAGCCGACGGCGTATCTGCCTTGGGAAACACGTGGATCGGCATTGAAATCAACGAGAATTGTTCCAGCAATGTCGTCGGCGGATTGTCGCCGGGCGACGGGAACAAGATCGCCTTCAGCGGATTGTTCATCTCCGGCGGACGCGCCGGCGTGCGGGTTCGCACCGGCTCGACCAACAACGCGATTTTGGGTAATTCAATCTTCTCGAACGCCAGTCTCGGCATCGCATTCACTGGTTTCTCTCCGACGCTAAACGACCCATGTGATGGAGACACTGGAGGAAATCAGCAGCAGAACTTCCCGGTGCTCACGCAAGCGGTCAGCGGCAGCAACACCGGCGTGCGCGGCTCGCTCGATAGCGCGGCGAACGCAACTTACCGGCTGCAATTCTTCGCGAGTCCATCGTGCGACGCGTTGGGAAACGGCGAGGGACAAATTTATCTCGGCGACAAACTGATCACGGCGGGCGGCAATTGCTCGAACAGTTTTGTCGCCACGCTGCCGGTCGCCGTGCCGGTCGGTTACGTCATCACGGCCACGGCCACGGACCCGACCAACAACACCTCGGAGTTTTCCTTGTGTCAGACCGTCGCCGCCACACCGGAGCTGGCGTATGCAACTCCGGCC
>SCTL01000520.1 GCA_004297495.1 Verrucomicrobiota bacterium | reverse complement strand
ACCAATGCTGTACACTGGGCGGTTGAAATTGAGCTTCGGTGATTTTGTCGGGATTGTGCCACGCGATCAACGGCCACACGCAGACCACGAGCGCCAGCGCCGCGAGAAAAATTGCGCTGAACCTCGCCGGGCGATTGCGGCGGAATCGCCGCCACGCGCGTTCGTTGGGCGTGAGCAAGTTTGGTTGGCTGGTTGGCTCAGGCATATTTCACACGCGGGTCGAGCAGGGTGTAGAGAAAATCCACCAGCAGGTTCAACACGACCAGCAACGCCGCGTAGAGCACCACGAGGCCGACGACCAGCGTGTAGTCGCGATTAAGCGAGCCGTTCACGATGAACACGCCGATGCCGGGAATCTGAAAAATGGTTTCGATGACGAACGAGCCAGTCAGCAAATCGGCCAGCAACGGGCCGGAATAGGAAACCACGGGCAGCACCGCGAGTCGGAAGGCGTGCTTGAGCAGCAGCGTGTGTTCGCTCAAACCTTTCGCGCGCGCGGCGGTGATGAATTCGGATTGCATCGTGTTCAACATCCCTTCGCGCATGAGCCGCGCGATGCGGCCCGAGAAATAAAGTCCGAGCGCCGTCACCGGCAGAATGACGTGTGCCGGCGAAGCCCACATCGCGACGGGCAGCAACCGCCACTTGATGGCGAGCAACATGATGAGGACGGGCGCGATGACGAACCCCGGAACGCAGACCATGAGGATGGCGAAGAAACTCCCCGCGTAATCTTCCCAGCGCCCGCGCTTCACGGCGGTGAAGTAGCCGACGGGAATCCCCACGCCCATCGCGAAACCAAACGCCATCGCGCCCAGCAGCATCGAAACGGGCAACGCCTGCGCGATGACATCCGTGACGGTGTGATTGCGATACTTGAGCGACGGACCGAAGTCGCCCCGTGCCAGACCGCCGAGAAAGAGGAGGTATTGTTTCCAGACAGGCTCGTTCAAATGATACTTCGTCTGGAGTTGACGTTCGATCTCGGGCGACGCGGGCTTGCGCTCGCGATCAAACGGCCCACCAGGCGCGAGGCGCACCAGCACAAACGCCAGAAAGCTGATGACCAACAGCAGCGGCACAAGGGCGGCGAGGCGTTTCAGGAAATACATGGCGACTATTGTTTGAAAACAGGCTTCTTGTAAATGAACTGCATCGGATGTTCATCCAAAATGTTCTGCCAGATGCCGCCGATTTTGTTCGGGTCGAAATAATTGAAGCCGGCGTAGAAATACAGCGGCACAATCGGCGGCTCTTCGGCAATGAGGATGGTTTCTGCCTGACAAAATATTTCAGCGCGCTTCTTTGAGTCCACTTCATTGTTCGCACGGTGGACCAGTTCGTCGTAGCGCGCGTTCTTCCAGCCGGTCCGGTTGTTGCCACTGGTGCTGGTGAAGAGATCGAGGAACGTGTTCGCGTCGTTGTAGTCGCCAATCCAGCTCGAAGTCGAGATGTCGTAATCGAGCCGCGACTGCGAGCTGTAAAAAACTTTGCGCTCGATCTGGCGTAGTTCCACGTCCACGCCGAGAACGTCGTGCCACATCTGTTGGAGCTCGACGCCGACTTTGGGATGCAGCTTCGCGCCGCCGGCGGCGGAGAAGAAAGTGTAGCTCACGCGCGGAAATCCTTTGCCGCCGGGAAAGCCGGCGGCGGCGAGTTCCCGGCGAGCGGCGTCGGGATCGAACGGTAGTCCCGCCGCGCCGGTGTAATTCGCCACGCCGGCGGGAACAAAATTCGTCGCAGGAATCTCCGCGCCTTTGGTGAGCTTGTTGATGATGCGCGGCTTGTCGGTGGCGAGCGCGAAGGCGCGGCGCACGCGCGGATCGTTGAACGGCGGCTTGGTGACATTGAAGCGGTAGAAGTAAGTCCCGAGATAGGTGAAGCTGTGGAAGTCGGGCCGCTTGATCAGCACGTCCATGAGTTCGGTCGGCACGAGGTCTTTGTCCCACACGACATCGGCGACGCCGGTTTCGTAAAGATTCAGCGCCGTGTTCGGTGAGCCGACTGGTAGCACATCAATGATTTCGGACGCGGTGTTCGCGGCATCCCAATAACGCGAATTGCGTAGGAACCGCACCTTGTCGTTCACGCGCCACGCGCCGAGCGTGAACGCGCCGCTCGTCGGCAACGGCCTAGCGTGCAGCCAGCGGTCGCCGTATTTCTCGATGGTTTGTTTCGGCACAATGGCGAGCGTGGGGAACGAACAGAGTTCGAGAAAGAACGCGAGCGGGGAGTTCAGTTCCACGCGCAACGTGCGCGCGTCAAGCGCGTGGATGCCGACTTGGTCGCTATCTTTGAGTCTGCCTTCATACCAATCTTGTGCGCCTTTGATGTAAAACAATTGCCCGGCGTAATCGCCCGCCGTGGCCGGGCTGAGCGCGCGAAACCAGGACCATAACACGTCTTCGGTCGTGATCGGTTCGCCGGTTGACCAGACGGCGTTGGTGCGCAGGTGAAACGTGTAAACGCGTCCGTCGGGAGAAATTTCCCAACTCGCCGCGAGCGCGGGGACGGGCGTGGCGTTGGTCGGATCAAGTTTCGTCAAGCCGTCGAACAACGCTTTCGTGAGGCGCATCTCAGAAACGCCCGTGACAATGTGCGGATCGAGTGATTCGGGTTCGTTGCCGTTGATGATGGTGACGTTGGCGGGCGCTTCGTGGCGGAAACAACCAGAGGTCAGAAGACAGAGGGCAGAGGTCAGAAGTCCGGCAGCCACCTGTAGCCGCCGACGTGAGGAAGCGGATTTCGCTCGTGGCAGCGTAGCGGCATCTCGGCAGAGTGCCGCAAACTCAAAATGGTTTTGGCGGCGCTCTGCCGAGACGCCGCTACGAAAGCGAAACCGCGCCCGGGAGATTTTTCCGTGGGCGCGGTCTGCGAAGTTCATCGCCGTCCCGTGGGTTACGGCGTGTTGGTCGCGGGCGCGGCAGCCTCGGTGGCGGCGGGAGTCGAGAGCAACAAATTCGTGACCGGCGCCGTGGCCGGTTTCGCGGGAGCAGCCTGGGGCGCGGGTTGACCGAGCGGCGCGGCGCTTTGCTGCTCCAAGGCGCGGCGGAATTCCAGCTCGCCGCTGTTGCGGGCGCGGCTTTGGAGGAACGTCACGAGAATGGTGAGCACGAAGAAGACAATCGTCGCGTGTTTGGTCAGCTTGGTGAGCACGTTGCCCGAGCCGGCGCCGAACAGCGCGTCGCTGGCCGCGCCACCGAAGGCGAGACCCGCGCCGGCTTCTTTCTTCGGCAACTGCACCAGCACCAGCAGAATCAACAGCAGGCAGTTCAACACAAGAACCACCGTCAATAATCCGATAAAGAAACTCATAATTGTAGCTTAGATGGAATTTTTAATGATGTCAGCAAAACTTCGCGCTTCGAGGGACGCCCCGCCGACGAGCGCGCCGTCCACGTCGGGTTGGCTCATCAGTTCATTGGCGTTGTTGGGCTTCACGCTGCCGCCATATTGAATGCGGACTTTCTTCGCCGTGGCTTCGTCGAACATTTTTGCGAGCAAGCCACGGATGAACGCGTGCGCGTCCTGCGCCTGCTGCGTGGTCGCGGTCTTGCCCGTGCCGATGGCCCAGACCGGCTCGTAGGCGACGATGGTTTCCATCATCTGCTCCTTGGTCAATCCGGCGAGACTGCCGCGCACCTGCGTTTCCAAAACTTTCTCGGTCAAGTTGCCTTCGCGTTCGGCGAGCGTTTCGCCGACACAGACGATGGGTTTGAGTGACGCCGCGTGAACCGCCGCCGCCTTCTTGGCGATCAACGCGTCGGATTCCTTCTGGAACTGCCGGCGTTCGCTGTGGCCGAGGATGACGTAGCGCACGGAAAATTCCTTGAGCATCCCGGCGGCGATCTCGCCGGTGAACGCGCCGAAATTGTTCTCGCTCATGTTCTGCGCGCCGAGCTTGAGGTTGGAATCCAGCGTGGCCTTGGAGACGGACTCGAGCGCGGTGTAAGGCGGGCAGACGACGATGTCCACTTCCTTCACGTTGGTGAGTTCGATCTTGAGGCCGTTGATCAGCGCGAGCGCCTCGGCCACGGTTTTGTTCATCTTCCAGTTGCCGGCGATGATGAGTTTGCGTTCTTTGTTCATTTTGAAATAAAGCTGAAAGTTAAAAGCAGAAAACTGAAATCCATTTCAGCTTTCAGCTTTCTGTTTTCTATTTTTCAGAGAGCGCCGCCACGCCCGGCAGCACCGCGCCTTCGAGAAATTCCAGGCTCGCGCCGCCGCCGGTGCTCATGAACGTGACCTTGTCACCCAGGCCGGCTTTGTTGAGCGCCTTCACGCTGTCGCCGCCGCCGATGATGGTCTTGGCGCCGTTCTTTTGCGTCGCGTCCACCACGGCTTGCGCCACGGCGTTCGTGCCGACCGCGAAACGCTTGTCTTCAAAAATTCCCATCGGGCCGTTCCACAACACGGTCTTCGCGCTGCGCAACACTTCGCCATACTTCGCCGCCGTGGCCGGGCCGATGTCCACGCCCTCTTCGCTGTCCGGAATGTTGGCGTCGGCGTTGGTGCGGGGATTCGTCAGATCCAGAACCGGGCGGCCCTTCTTGTCGAGCTTGTCGGTCTTGACCGGCGTGACGCACGTGTTGTCCGTCGGCAAAAGAAACTGCACGCCGCGCTTCTTCGCTTTGTCGAGCGCCGCGAGAGCGACATCGGTCTTGTCTTTCTCGACGAGTGATTGGCCCACCTTGAAACCTTGCGCCAGCTTGAACGTGTAAGCCATCGCGCCGCCGATGAGAATTGTGTCGGCCTTGTCGAGCAGGCGGTCAATGACCTTGATTTTGTCGGAAACTTTCGCGCCGCCGAGGATCACGACGAACGGACGTGCGGGCTTGTCCAGTTCGTCGCCGAGGAATTTCAACTCACGTTCCATGAGCAGACCCGCCGCGCACTGACCGCCGCGCTTGGCGACAATGCGGGCCACGCCTTCCGTGCTCGCGTGCGCGCGATGCGCCGCGCCGAACGCGTCATTCACGTAAACATCGGCGACCTTGGCGAGCTTCTCGGCGAACGCGGGATCGTTGGCTTCCTCTTCGTTGTAGTAACGGACATTCTCCAGCAACAGGATGCCGCCGGGCGGAAGCTCTTTGGCGAGCTTCTCGACTTTTTCGCCGATGCAATCGTCCGCAAAATTCACTTTGCAACCGAGCAGTTCAGCGAGCCGCGCGGCCACGGGGCGGAGCGACATGGACGGCTCGCGCTTGCCCTTGGGCCGGCCCAGATGCGCGGCGAGAATCAGGCGCGCGCCCTTCTCGATCAGGAGCCGCAACGTGGGCAGCGTTTCCTTGATGCGCGTCTCGTCGGTGATGACCATCTGGCCGTCCTTCTCATCGAGAGGGACGTTGTAATCCACGCGCATGAAGACGCGCTTCCCGTTCACATTCAGATCACGAACCGTTAGCTTTGCCATAGAGTTTTCCCTTTAATCCAAAGGGCGCACAGCATAGCCAAGCGCGCGGGTGAGTCAAAACGATTTAGGCGCGGCGAAAGGTGGAGAAGGAGAACGCTTAACATTCAACATTCAACGCCCATTGAACCCGGCCCAACGCAGCCGCGCCTGCCCGCGACTTCAACGTTGGGAGTTGAATGTTGAGCGTTGAATGTTTTCCGGCAGAGGTGCTCAAAAAAACTTCCACGCCTCGCCGCCTTTCCAGACGACGTAGATGCCGAGCAGACAATTCGTGATCGCGTGCGCGGTCATCGCATCGCCAAGCCGGCCTTTGCGGATTA
>SCTL01000519.1 GCA_004297495.1 Verrucomicrobiota bacterium | reverse complement strand
TCTCTGGCGCGGGCCGCATCGGTTGGGGGCAGGCCTGGCGGGCCAACTTGCGCAACCGATTGCTCGACGCCGAGGATTCCTATCTCGTCCTCACCAACCTCATCTTCGACAGCACGCTCTCGACGAATTTGATTTTCTCCAACGGCGTGAACCGCCAGCTCGATTGCATCTACGGCACGCTCTCCGCCATTTCGGAAATGTTTCTGCAAAGCCACTCCGGCGAAATCCATCTGCTGCCCGCGCTGCCGGTGGCCTTCACTAACGGCAGCGTCAGCGGACTTTGCACGCGCGGCGCGTTTCAGGTGGACCTCCAGTGGCAGAGCAACAAGCTCGCGTCGGCCAACCTGCTTTCCAAGGTGGGCAACACCTGCCGGCTCCGCTCGCGCTGGCCGATAGACGTGATGCTCGGCTCGAACTACGTGGACGCGCCGATGATCCTGCCGGGTCTGTATCAATTCACGACCATCGCCAGCAGCAATTACACCATCCTGCCCGCGCGCATCGCCGAGACGGAACTGTGCGCCGCCAGCACCAGCGCGGGCGACACGCACACGGCCCTGACCAACTTTGCGTTCGGCAATCTGCGCGGCACGCGGCTCAACGCCAGCGCCGCGACGGATTTCGTGACCTACACCGTCACCAATCTGACTGCCGGAAATTATCGCCTGCGCGTCGTGGCCGATTGCGGCGCGAACCGCGCGCGCTTCCAACTCTCCGGCGGCCCGAGCGGCGGCGCACTGACGAACATCGGCGCGGTGCAGGACACGTATTCGGCGACCAACCTGGTTTATTTGCAGGCCACCAATTCGCTCTCGGTGAATTTGCTGTGGACCAATATGCTCACGGAATTCGACTGCGGAAACTGGACCGCGCCCAGTACGGGCAACTACGATTTCAAGTTCACCGTCACGGACAAAAACGCGGCCAGCACCGGTTACACGCTCTCGTTCGATTACCTCAAGTTCACGCCCGCCAACGCCGCCGCGCCGCCCGCCGCGCCGCCGATCCTCAGCGCGCAACGATTCGGGAGCGATCTGGTGCTGAGTTGGCCCAGCACTGCGAGCGCATTCGGGCTGGAGTACGCGACGGAGTTGCCGACGACGAACTGGAATCCCGCCACACCCGCGCCCGCGCTCTCCGGCCCGTGGCTCGTCGTCACCAACGCGATGAACGCCGAAAAAGTTTTCTACCATTTGCGCAAACCGTGACGATGGGGACTAGGTCTCCGACCTGGCGCGTAGAAATTTCTATCCCGAAGGGATTGTATCATCCAGCCCAGGGTTGCGAGGAACGAGCTACCCTGGGTACGAGTCGGATGGATTTCACTACCCCAACGGGGTTGAAGCAAACCAACGGGAACAGATGCAACCCCGTTGGGGTTGGAGAATCTTTTGGCTAATCACCCAGGGTAGCTCGTTCCTCGCAACCCTGGGCTGACGGCTTGAATCCCTTTGGGATTCGGTTCGCTGCCTGGCGCGCACTTGAGCTTTCCCCGCGTTTCGCCTATTCGTCGCGCATGTTCATCGTGCATGTCCACGTCCACGTGAAGCCGGATTGCGTGGAAGCCTTCAAAACCGCCACGCTCGCCAACGCCCGCGAAAGCGTGAAAGAACCCGGCATCGCGCGCTTCGATGTCGTGCAGCAATCGGATGACCCGACGCGCTTCGTGCTCGTGGAAGTTTATCGCGACGCGGCGGCGAGTGCGGCGCACAAGGAGACGAAACACTATCCGGTCTGGCGTGACGCCGTCGCGCCGATGATGGCCGAGCCGCGCCAGAGCGTGAAGTTCAGCAATGTGTTTCCCGAAGAGGCGGGGTGGTAGTTTGGCGGGGAAAACGGATTAACTAAGGGCGTCGGCTTCCGCTTGTCCTTACGTTAGCCGGCATCTTCATCTCGTCTCGAAATCCGCGTGTATGCACTGATACCAAAGCAAACCGCCGAGCACAACCCGGCAACAACCATCTGGACAAGTGCAGCAATGATCTTCGTGTCACTCTCAATTTCCGACGCAAGGTTCAACTCACGCAGCGTAAGCCAACGAGTAATACCGTACGTGCCGGCGACGAGACCATAGGCGGCAGCGAGAAAAGCTAATCCGGTTGTGAATCTGGAAAGACAAATTCTGGAATGAGCTTTCACCGCGGTATGCCGTCTAACAGCTAATGAGCAGCATGAAGTTCCACCAATCCTGTTTCACAAATTCGACTTTGCGGCGCCTGAAGTTTTTTGTCGAGCGCAAGTTGGCTGGTACTTTTCTTACTGTTCACTCCGCCCCGCGAACTCCGCCAGCGTCACGGCAATCTTGTCGAGTTCGCCGCGCGCGGGATGTTCGTCGTCGGGTGCGACGTAACGATTCAACATCAGGCTAAAAATCAATCGCTCGCCCGCCGCCGTCTTCACGTGACCTGAGAGCGAGTTGGCCCAGCGCAATGTGCCGGTCTTGGCCCGCACGTTGCCGGCGGCGGCGGTGTTCTTCATCCGGTTTTTCAGCGAGCCGTCCACGCCCGCGATCGGCAGCGAGTTCAGGTAAGCTTCCGCCTCCGGCGAGAGGCTCATGTATTGCAGCAGCGCAATCGTGGCGTTGGGCGTGACCATGTTGTTGCGCGAAAGTCCCGAGCCTTCCTCCAAATGCACGTCGTTCGTCCCGATGCCGACGTGCGCGAGAAATTTTTTCAACTGACGAATGCCCGCTTCCTCGGAAGTTTCCGTCATGTTCCAAGGGGCTGAGTGCGCGCCGATTGTTTGGGAGCGCCCCTCACCCGGCCTGCCGGCCGCCCTCTCCCCATCCGATGGGGAGAGGGACGGGGTGAGGGGATCCGTTGTCTCCGCGAGTTTCGCCTGCGCCAGCGCGCCGAGATGGCAGAGCAACAAATCCGTGTAGAGATTCTGCGATGGCTTCTGGATTTCCCGCGCGAGATCGCGCAGCGGCAATGATTCCACCGAACCCAGCTCGATGAGTTTGCCGGATGCCAGCGGCTTCGCGCCGCGCGCCACGGAATTGATCGAGCGCGTCTTGCCTCCGACTTTGATGCCGTGTCGCGCGAGGGCTTCCTTGAAAAAAGAAACGAACAGGCCGGCGGGATTGTGCATCGTCACGTAGTCCGTGTGCTGTCCGCCGCCCGCCGGCCATTGACCGGTCGCATAAACGAGATTTTCACCAAGCGGACGGTAGAGCGTGATGCTGCCTTTCGTGTCCGCCGCGCCAGTCACGGTGCGATTGCTCAACGCGAGATACGAAGTCGCCGGCTTGAGCGAGAGTTCGCAAGGTTCGCCCACCTTCGCGGAAGGTTTGGCGACGAACGTGAGCACGTTGTCGTTGACCGTGAGCGCCGAGAGTTCCGCGCCATAATAGCATTGCAAGTCGTCGCAATCCCAGCCCGAGCCAGTGGGCGGGCCGCGAAAGAAACTGTCGTCGCCGATGAGATCGCCGGTGATGCGCTTGATGCCGGCGTTGGTAAGCACCGCGACGAGCGACTCGAACGCACGATAAATGTCGTCGCCATGCCACCGCGCGTTGAAATCCGTCGCGCCGCGGCCATAGACGATGAGATCGCCCTTGAGCGTGCCGGCGCGATTGGTTTTGCCAACAGCGTAAAGCGAAGTGCGGATGCGGTAGTCGCCGCCGAGTTGATCGAGCGCGAGCGCCACGGTGTAGAGTTTGCAGTTCGACGCGGGGCTGAGGAGTTTGTTGGCGTTGTGCTCGAACAAGGTCTTGCCCGTGTCCAGCGAAACGATCTTCACGCCGAAGATGGCGGAATCAAATCGCGGCGAACTGACCTGCTCAGTCAAACGCTGCTGCAGTTCGGCGAGTGAAGTCGGAGCGTTCGTGCTTTGCGCGAAGACCGCCTTGCCAGCCAGAGCCAGCATCATCGTCGCGAGACAAAAGAGTTTTTTGAGCTTCATAAAATCATTCTGCGGCAACTTTCACGGCGGCGCGCGCCCACTGTTCCAGTTGCGTTGCGTCCTCGATCACGTCCGCCGGAACTTCGTAGTAAGCCTTGAGACTTTGGCGCGGCGTCGGCTGAAACGGCTGCATCTCGCGCCGCACGTACTCGCGGCGCGAAGACTCGTCGGTTTTGAAATAGAGCCGGCCATCGCTGATGATCGCGAAAAAAGTTGTCCCGGCGTAAAGCCCAAAGCCGCCGAACATGCGTTTGCATTTCAAGTCCTCGATCGCGTGCAGTTGGTCCAGGACAAAATCTTTGAACGCATCGGACGTCATGGCGGGCGGTGCAGTTCGAACGTGCCGTGGTCGTAGTCCGATTTGTAAGTGGAAAAGAAATTCGTCGTGCTCGCCCGGCCTTCGTAGCGATAAACGCCGCCGCCGAGCCAGCCGAGATTTTCCTCGCCGTGAAATTGCCAGGCATCGTCGCGCGGTTCGGTGACGAGCGTCACGGTGTAGCCGGCGTGGAAGATTTTCCAGAACGTGGCGTGAAAGCGGGCGCGAAGTTTTCCATCCGCTTCCGGCGTCATCAAACAACGCAGCGTGCCCGTGTGATGATTGACATCACTGAGCCAGCGTCCTTCCCAGCGTCCGGCGAGAGAGTTAGTTGAAGTCGGCGCGCTCACGGCTTTTTGCCAGTCCCGGTTGAAGCTCGAGCAGCCGGACACGAGCGCCAGCAGCAGCGTTGGCAGAACCAGACGAGGATGGAGGATCGAGGATGGAAGATGGAAAGACGCGAAGTCCATCCTCC
>SCTL01000518.1 GCA_004297495.1 Verrucomicrobiota bacterium | reverse complement strand
CCGAGATGCCGAGCGAAATGCCATTCACGAGCACGAATAAAAAACAAAGCAGCACTGCGACCGTGAGAAAGAGAACCGGCTGCCCCATTACGTGATGGCCAATGACCACCGTGCCCACGCCCCAGAACAGAATCCAGAGCACGAGATTCCGCATGTTGACGCGTTTCCAATCCTCGGCAGGCTGTTCAGCCATCGTGTGAGTCTGGCGATAACGCTTCACCGCTTGGATCATGATGAGCGTGATGTCCACAATGGCCGCGCCGAGAATTGTGCCGAGCGAGATGATGAAACCTATCTTGCGAAAAGGTGCACCCACTTCGATCCAATCGTTCACTTCAAGCCAGTGCGTGAAATCGTAGCCCAAAATGCCAACGACCAGCGCCGGGATGGCGATGCGAGCGCCACAAATCGCTCCCGCACCAAAAGTTGATGGGGAAATGTTTATCGCTTGTACGGACATCGACAGGACCTTGCCGGTGTCAGTGACTATTTTTACCGCAGCAACTTTTGAAGCGAGGAGACCGCCGGCACTCCCAAACAACATTCCCCCACCGAGTTTCGCAACGGAGCGCTTGAGAAGATTTTTGTCTGTGAGCGCGCGCAGAATGTTCGCCACTGCAAAGCCCGAGGGGAAGACCAGTTGCATCCGGTCCACGAGGATTGGTGTGTAGAGCATTCCCAGCCCGACGCCGTACATGCCGATGCAGAGATAGAAGAGCACGAGTTTCCACAACGCCGGCTCAGGCAGTCCGAGCCAGACCATGGCCTGCATCAGCACGCCCATGCCGCACATGCCGGCGACAGAGGCGGCCATCGTTTGAATGTAATTCGCGCCGTGTTTTCCATCCGGGCCGTATGGCAACGTCACCGCGCTGCCAAGAATTCCAGCGAGCACCTGGCCGCCGATGAAAAAGCCGATGGAAAAATTCATGAACGCCGCCGAGATTCCGCCCAGCGGACCAAGAATGAAGATCGCGACGCTCGCGAGCAGGAGGTGATAGCCGGGCGAACCGATTCGAGGCAGATAACGCGCGAATCCCGTGGGAGGATTAGAATTGGCGGACATGGTTGTCAGCGATTGCCGCTGAGCATATTCAAATCCGTCGGCTCGCCAACGAAAATTACCGCGCGCCCGCAGTTTTATTTCGTCGCGCGGTCGGCGGCTTTCTCAACCTCGCGCATCACGCGCAACAGATTTTTCCCGGCAATCTTCTTGACGTCGTCGCGCGAGTAGCCGCGCCGCAGCAACTCGCCGAGCAGGTCGGGATACTTTGAAACGTCTTCCAAACCTTCCGGTGGCCCGGTGAAACCGTCGAAGTCCGAGCCGAGGCCGATGTGGTCAATGCCGGCGACTTGGCGGATGTGATCAATGTGATCGGCTACGTCATTCAGCGTGGCGGGCTTTGCGTCGGGATGCGCCTTGTGCCAGTCCGCCATGAGCGCGTCCACTTTGGCTTCGTCGCTCGGATAAAGTTCGCGCAGCCGATGCTTCTCCGTGTCCGCCGCTTCCATGTCTTTGCGTTGCGATTCGGTCACGTAGCCGGGCAGAAAACAAACCATCACGATGCCGTGATTGGTTTTCACCATCCGCAAAACGTCGTCCGGTACATTGCGCGGATGATTGCACAACGCGCGGGCCGAAGAGTGTGAGAAGATCACCGGCGCACGCGTCACGCGCAGCGCGGCGCGCATGGTGTCGTCGCTCACGTGCGACAAATCCACGAGCATCCCGAGACGATTCATCTCGCGCACCACGTCCTCGCCGAACGGAGTCAGGCCGTGATGCTGCGGCGCATCGGTCGCAGCGTCGGCCCAGTCGGTGTTCTTGACGTGCGTGAGCGTGAGGTAACGTGCGCCCACCTTGTAAGTCATTCGCAACGCGGCGAGTGAGTTATTGATTGAATGTCCGCCTTCCATGCCGATGAGCGAGGCGATTTTTCCTTTGCGATGAATCCGCTCGATGTCATCCGCTGTGAGCGCGAGTTCAAATGTGTCCGGATACTTCGCGCACAGGCGATGCACGACGTCAATCTGCTCCAATGTCGCTTGCAGCGCGTCCGCGCCGTGAAGCGAGACCGGCACATAGACCGACCAGAATTGCCCGCCGATGCCGCCGGCGCGCAGGCGCGGAATGTCCGTGTGCCATGCCGGTTTGAGTTTGTCCGTACCGAGCTTGAGGTCCACGCGCGCGAGGTCGTTGCTGAACTTGCGATATTCCCACGGCAGATCGTTGTGCCCGTCAATCAGCGGAACATCGCGTAGGATTTCGTGCACCGTGGCGAGGCGTTTTGCCGCCGCGGTATCGGCAGCGAGCGCATTCGAGAACGAAGAAGTCATCATGTACGCGAGCAATGCGATTTGAATCAGGACTTTCATGGACTGGTGCGCGCAGTGTGCGAGCAACGCGCCGTCGCGCCAAGCGGAATCGCGCGTTTGCAGTCTTGCGTTCGGCGCGACCGCGGCAAAAACTTTCGCGATGAGTCTCCGGTTTTACGACGCGCACAATCATTTGCAAGACGAACGCTTCGGCGGGCGGCAGGCGGAACTCCTGGCCGCGTGCGAGCGCGAAGGCGTGGCGCGCATGGTCGTGAACGGGTCGTGCGAGGAAGACTGGACGCAGGTGCTGGCGCTGGCCGAACGATTTGGTAGGGACGCGTTCCACCGCGTCCCGCTTTCTCCCGGTGAAGTTGGGGACGCGGTGGAACGCGTCCCTACCATCGTCATTCCGAGCTTTGGTTATCATCCGTGGTATATCGGCGAGCGCACTTCGTTGTGGCGCGAAAACTTGATTCGCTTTCTGGACGAAGTGCCTTCGGCGGTTGGCGAGATTGGTTTGGACCGCTGGAAACCGGGTCTGCCTTACGACGGACAGGAGGAAGTCTTCGTCACGCAACTCAGCATCGCCGCCGAGCGCAACCTGCCGGTGAGCATTCACTGTTTGCAGGCGTGGGGGCGGATGCTGGAGTTGTTGAAAGCCAGCCCGCGACCTGCGCGCGGATTTTTGCTCCACAGCTATGGAGGCCCGCGCGAGATGGTGAAAGCGTTCGCAGATCTCGGCGCTTACTTCTCGTTGCCGGGCTACTACGCGCACGAACGCAAGGAACGGCAGCGCGAAACTTTCCTGCACGTTCCCGCTGATCGGTTGCTCATCGAGACCGACGCGCCGGATCAATCACTGCCGTCCGCGCGCGAGCGCTTTCCGCTGACCGACGCTGCCAATGGCAAGCCGTTGAATCATCCGGCGAATCTCCGCGCCGTGTACGAGTTCGCGGCGGAATTGTTCAGCGAGCCTATGAAAACGCTCGCCGACCGCGCGGAACAGAATTTTCTGCGCCTCTTCAGCCTGGCTTGAATCTGCTGATTCAAAAGCGCGGCAGTCTTGCCCGCTCCATCTCGTTCAATCTACCAGCCAAAATCCGTCCAGCTTTTGGCAAGGCTTGCGTGGAGTCGTTTCGCTTTTCGAGGGACGCTGGTTAAAACGACCAGACCTTGACGTCAATCAAAGCGCTTCCCGCGCCATTGAATTCAACTCTCGTCAGAACCAGTCAGCGAACGGAAGTCTATGGCCAAATACAAAATTGCCTGGCTGCCCGGCGACGGCATTGGCGTGGATGTGCTCGACGCCGCCCGGATCGTGCTCGAGAAAACTCAACTCGACGCGGAATACATCCCAGGCGACATCGGCTGGGAATTCTGGTGCAAGGAAGGCGACGCCTTTCCGGCGCGCACGGTTGAGTTGCTGAAGAACGTGGACGCCGCGATGTTCGGCGCGATCACATCCAAACCAGTCAAAGCCGCCAACGCCGAACTCGCGCCCGCGCTGCAGGGCAAGGGCCTC
>SCTL01000517.1 GCA_004297495.1 Verrucomicrobiota bacterium | reverse complement strand
ATCGGGTCCGTCATGAATTTGCCGACGACGAACGCCCAGGTCTGACGGAACGTCAGCAGGCTGAACCAGGAGACTTTGGATTTTCCGATTTCGGTTTTCTCGGCTTCCTGCTCGTCCAAGTCGCTATGAATGTAATCGTATTCCGACTGCGAAAGTTTTCCGCTCTGAAGTTTTTCGGCGGGCGTGCCGTATAAAGCATACCAAAACGCGAGCCAGGTCAATCCGACCACGCCGGTCAGAATGAAGGCCCATTCCCAACCCATCGCCTTGGCAATCTGCGGCACACAAAGCGGGGCGACGATGGCTCCGACATTCGCGCCGGAGTTGTAAAGGCCTGTGGCAAAGGCGCGTTCCTTTTTTGGAAACCATTCCGCGATAGTTTTGTTCGCCGCCGGGAAATTACCCGATTCGGTGATGCCAAGCGCCGCCCGCCAGAATCCGAAACTCCAGGTGTGATGACCGAACGCGTGTCCGATGGCGGCGACGCTCCAGCCGATCAACGAATAAGCGTAACCCGATTTCGTGCCCACTTTGTCAATGATCTTGCCGGCGGCCAGCATGCCCAACGCGTAGGCAATCTGGAAACAGATCACCACGGTGGAATAATTCAATTCCTGATCGGCCTTGTCGGCCCCGAACACACCCGCCGCCGAGAGCACGGGTTTGAGCAAGCCAAGCACGTTCCGGTCAAGGTAGTTGATGGTCGTGGCGGCAAAAACCAGGGCGCAAATCGTCCACCGGTGGCGACCGATGGCTTCATTGATCGAAGCGAAGCTGGAAGAGGTAGTTGTGGCGGCGGACGGGTCGGAAGGTTGACTCATTAGTTATTGGGAAGTGGATTGCTTTTTCTTGCCACGCGCAATTCGATTGGTGTCGTTGGGATTGACGCTTTGGCCGTTCACACCGCCCGGCAGGTTGAGGTAACGCTCCGCGTTTGTATAGCAAATGTTCCGGATCATCGGGCCGACGAGCGAATCGTCGTCCGGAATCTCGCCGCTCTCCACGTCGCGACCGATGAGGTTGCACAGCACGCGGCGGAAATACTCGTGGCGCGGATAGCTCATGAACGAGCGCGAATCCGTCACCATGCCGACGAAACGCGAGAGCAACCCGAGATTCGAGAGCGCGTTCATCTGCCACTCCATGCCTTCCTTCTGATCGAGAAACCACCAGCCCGAGCCCCATTGAACCTTGCCGGGAATCGTGCCGTCCTGGAAATTGCCAATCATGGTGGCGAAGGCGTAATTGTCCGCCGGATTCAAGTTGTAGATGATCGTCTTGGGCAACGAATTCTCGGAATCCAGTTTGTCGAGATACGCCGCGAGCGCCTGGCATTGCGGATAATCGCCGATGGAATCGAAGCCGGTGTCCGGCCCAAGCTGCTTGAGCAGGCGGGTGTTGTTGTTGCGCAGAGCGCCGAGGTGAAGCTGCTTCACCCAACCTTTGCTCGCGTCGAGCTGGCCGAAGAAGACCATCATGTAGCTGGCGAACTGCGCGTGTTCGGCGGCGGAAACCGGCTTGCTGGCGCGGGCGCGGGTGAAAATTTCCGCGGCTTCCTTCTCCGTGCAAAAATCCGCGAAGCAATGATTCATTCCATGGTCCGAAAGCCGGCAGCCGAGGTCGTGGAAATATTGGTGACGCTTCTTGAGCGCGTCGAGGAACGCGGTGAAGTTCCGGATGTCCACGTTGGCGGCGACAGCCAAGGCATCCACCCACTTGTTGAATGACGCGGGCTGATTCACCGTGAGCGCCTTGTCGGGCCGGAAGGCCGGCAGCACGCGCGCGCCGAAATTCGCGGCGGCGATCTCGCGGTGCGGTTTCAGGTCGTCCACCGGATCGTCCGTGGTGCAGACGGTCGTGACGCGGAACTTTTTCAGGATTCCCTGTGCGGTCAACTCCGGCGTGGCGAGCTTTTCATTCGCCTTCTTCCAAATGCGCACGGCGGTGGATTCATCCAACAGATCGTTAATGTCGAAATAACGTTGCAGTTCGAGATGCGTCCAGTGATAGAGCGGATTGCGCAGCGTATGCGGCACCGTGGCGGCCCAGGCCTGGAACTTGGCGAACGGTTCGGCGTCGCCGGTGCAGAATTTTTCCGCCACGCCGTTCGAGCGCATCGCACGCCACTTGTAATGATCGCCTTCGAGCCAGATTTCAAACAGGTTCTGAAACCGGCGGTTCGCCGCGATGTCCTGCGGCGAGAGATGGCAGTGATAATCGAAGATGGGCTCCGCCTCCGCAAAGGTGTGATAGAGCCGTCGGGCCGTGCGCGTGGCCAGCAGAAAATCCTCGTGTATGAATTTCATGATCAGGTTAAAAGAATTATATCGGCCAGCCGGCAACCAGCGCACGCCTCATTTTGGAGAACGTTTGTTCTAGGCGTGACGGCCTGCTTGAGCTTGCCCATTAGGTAAACCCGGGCCAGTAAGTTCGCACGTCAAACTTCGACGGGCTTTGTGCAGTTCAGCGTGAATTTTTTGCACTTTCCTGGAGCAGGTGACGCGGCGCGAAGTTCAAACGCCACTCCCAGCGAGATGGATTCCGCGAGATGGCCGTAAAACGTCGCGGCGACTCCGAAAACCGGAATCGCCGCGATCTGAATTCCTATTTTGAAAACCGGCGGTTGCGCGCAGCTTTATTTCCGCATTGCCTGTTTGCGCACGCGCCAGAAATAACCGGCGCCGAACACCGCCATCGCACCGCACATGGCCCATTGCGAGGCTTCCGGCACGGGCACGAGATCGAGTGACAGTCCCCAACTGGTCACCGTCGGCGCGCCATTGCCACCCACGACATCCGCCACGAACAGAGTCCAGCTTCCGTTTGCACTTTGATTCGTGAAGCTGGAGAGCCACGCGGAACGGCTCGCCCCCGCCAGCACGCTGCCGCTGCTCAACGGACTCACGTTCCGTGCATCGGGTTGGTAACTGCCGCTCGGGATGCCCGTCCCGCCGTAGAAATGGATGTCAGTCGAGGCGGAGTCATCGAACGTCACGTTCATGCCGGCGTTGCCATATCCGAGCGCACTGCTCCCGTCGCGACCGACGCGATTGAGCAACACCGCGAAGCCGCTGCTGTGGACCAGATACGCGTAGAGATCGCCGTTATTTCCGCCACTCAAGTTCACGCTCACGTTCACGTCCGAGATGTTGCCGGAGATGCCGCCAATGACGCGCGCGTCCGACCAGCCGGCCAGATTCCCGTCGGGAATCACGTTGCCGCTGGTCAACGTCCAGTTCGTCGTCACCGTGTCCGCGCGGCTCGTCAGGGCCGCGAGCACCAGCACCATCGTTGCCAGGATTCGTTTCATAATTTCAATTCCGGTTCTGGATTGAGTTCGCAGGTTTGATGCCTAGTTCGGGTTGAATTTGAGCCGGTAGAAGCCCGTGGGCTGCGCGGGAGTCGTGTCCAGAATGGTGAAAATGCCGTTGCCCGGCGCGTTGGTC
>SCTL01000516.1 GCA_004297495.1 Verrucomicrobiota bacterium | reverse complement strand
CTGGAATTGAATCTGCCGGCAATTCGCGCGGCTTGCGGATGAGCCACGTGCCTTCGTCATTCGTGACGACGAGCGAGACGGTCTGCAATCCATCGCCGCTGGCAATCGTGCGTGCCACGAGTCCCGCCATGATACTGCCGCCGCCATCTTTCGCGTAACACAAGTCCGCCAGCGCGTGCCCGGTGATGCCGCAGGCCGCAAAGACCAGCGCGCCGATTTCATCTTCAGTCAGCGGACGCGGTTGGTGCCGGCTCTCGTAAGCCAGCGGGCCGGCTGGAATCTTCATACCGAGGCCGAAACGACGCGAGCGCCGTTCGCGCAAGGCGGTAAGGAGTGGAAATTGATTTAGTTCGGTGGCGTTCTGGAGAGAAACAGGCGTTTGCATGGTCAACTCAGATTCAGGTTTGAACGCATAATACGACTGCGGTTGCGATTTGGATGCACAGAAAAAAGATTTTTATCCACGCATCCGCCGCATCCGCCAAACCCACCCCGGCGTAATCCTCTGTGAAAATGCGAACCCTTTTGTTGCGAGACATGAACAGTTTCAAAATGAAACCACTTTTGGCGGCGGTTGCCTTGACTCTGGTGACAGCAGGTTGCGGTGTTGAGTCTGGGAAACCTCAATCACTTGAATCACCAAAGGCTGCGGTCGCCGCCAATCCTTTAGCCGTTTTGCTGGCCTACCAAGGCGGAACAAACCGGACCGACACGGAAATCCGCCAGCGCCAGGAACAAATCCGCGCGGGCAAGCAACCGGACATCGCACTCGAACGACTCGGTTGGTTGTTCGTGGCCAAGGCGCGGGAGAGTTTCGATGCGGGCTATTTCAAACTCGCTGAGCACTGTGCGCTCGCGCTCGATGCTCGCCAACCAAACAGCGCCGAAGCTTTGTTGCTGCGCGGGCATGTGCTGCAAAATCTCCACCGTTTTGCGGAATCGGAAGTCGTCGCGCGCGAACTTGTGGCGGCACGCGGACTGGCGTTCGATTACGGCGTGTTGGGCGATGCGCTGATGGAGCAGGGCAAGCTGGACGAAGCCATCGCCGCGTATCAGCAGATGGCCGATCTCAAGCCCGATTCCCAAGCCGCCACGCGCGCGGCGCATATCCGCTGGCTCAAGGGCGATCTGGCGGGCGCGATTGAAATGATGCAGCTCGCTGCCAACGCCGTGAGCGCGCGCGAGCCGGAAAATGCCGCGTGGGTTTTCACGCGACTTGCGGTGTATCAATTTCAAGCGGCTGGAGAAAATTTGTTGAACGCTCGCCCTCACCCCGGCCCTCTCCCCCGGGGAGAGGGAGAATCGTCCTCCGCCTCCAGTGAAATCGTGAGTGGGAGTTCTGGCGGAAGTCTTACGAGTAAGAAGGAAACGCCGACTGTTATTCCCTCTCTTGGGGGAGAGGGCCAGGGTGAGGGCGGTCGTTCAAACACTCTTCCAGATTTCACCGAGGCCGAACGCAATTGCGAAGCCGCGCTCACGCTTTGTTCCAACTATCCGCCGGCGCTGTTGCTGAGTGGAAAAATGTTGATGGCGCAAAACAGATTTTCCGAAGCCGTCGAAGCATTGCGGGTTGCGGAGAAACAAAATCCGCTGCCGGAATATCAGTGGGCGCTGGCTGATGCACTGGACACGGCGGGCCGCAATTCGGAAGCGCGCGAAGTGGAAGTGAAGCTGCGCCGCTTTGGTGCATCGGCTGACCCGCGTTCCTTCGCACTCTTTCTGGCCACACGTGGTGACAAGTCCGACACCGCACTTCGTCTCGCACACGAGGAACTCACCACGCG
Organism: Verrucomicrobiota bacterium; assembly: GCA_004297495.1. Taxonomy (GTDB): domain Bacteria; phylum Verrucomicrobiota; class Verrucomicrobiia; order Limisphaerales; family JADLHS01; genus SCTL01. The sequence goes on along the minus strand of SCTL01000516.1, from coordinate 777 downwards.
GGCCGATGTTTTCACGCACGACGCGCTCGCGTGGTCGCAGCTTGGCAGCGGAAATATTGCCGTCGCGCAGGAGAGCATGGAGCGCGCGTTGTCAGCGGGCACGCAGGACGCGCGGTTGTTCTTTCACGCCGCGACCATCGCTGCGCGTGCCGGGCAAACGAGCGTCGCGGAAAATTATTTTCAAAAATCCCGCGCGCTCGTGCATCTGCTTTTGCCCTCGGAGCGTAAACAACTTTACACGGTCGCAGCGCAGTTGACCGAGTCGCGGGCAGTCGCGACGTCGGGCGTGGACCAGGAACAATCTTCCGCTGGCGGAAAGACGTTTTAGCCGCATCGGAATCTCAACCAAAAACCAAAAACCAGAAAGGTCAGTCAAAATGAAAAGATCAGTATTCAACTCGGGTTGCGGCGCAGCTTTGCTGCTGGCGGCGGCCCTCGCAACGACGGCGAAGGCGTCGAGTCACATGGACGCACCGCTCATCACGCTCGATCCCGCCGCCAACACCACGGACGTTTACGCGTTCGTGGATGAGGACGGCGGTCAGAAAAATCTCGTGGTGGCGCTCGGCGTTTATCCGTTTGAAGAGCCCGGCATCGGACCGAACAAATACAACTTCGACGACAACGTGCTCTACGAAATCCACGTAGCCACCGGCGCGGACGTGGCGGCGGGTCGCCCAACGATCAGCTATCAGTTCCAGTTCAAGACGGGCTTCAAGACGAAGGGCACGATTCTGCAATCGTATCTCGGCGTGATTCAAGATATCGGCGACGCGG
>SCTL01000515.1 GCA_004297495.1 Verrucomicrobiota bacterium | reverse complement strand
GCAGCGTCATCTCGTATTTCTCCGATCACTTCACTTTCCAACTCAAAGCCGGCGCGATGGTGCAGGATTACGTTGGGCTGTGTCCGAAGCCGAACGTGCGCATCGAAGGCGGCGGCGCGACGGGCGGACTTTGTTTTCAACAGGCTTGGGAATCCGTGGCGAGCGGACGCTTCGAAGTCGTGGCGGCGATGGGCTTCGAGACGATGAGCCACGTCGAGACGGCGAAGGGCAATGAGTTCATCGCGCTGGCGAGCGACACGAATTTCGATTTCCCCGTCGGCGGCTACTACAACGGCTATTACGCGATGATGGTCGTGCGCCACATGCACGAGTTCGGCACGACGGAGGAACAACTCGCGCGCATCGCCGTGAAGAATCACAATAACGCCGTCCACAATCCCTACGCGCAGGAGCACCTCTCGCTCACGCTCGACGACGTGATGCGCTCCGAATACATCGCGTGGCCGCTCAAGCGACACGACATCTGCGTGATGAGCGACGGTGCGGCGTGCTGCATCCTTGCGTCCGAGGCGGCGGCGAAAAAGTTTTGCGACAATCCGGTCAAGATCACCGGCATCGGCGCGGGGAGCGATTGCATGAGGTTCGCCGACCGCCCGCACGGCAAAGTGCCGCTCATGCCGCACGAACGCGAGTCCGACTACAAGGATTTGAAATATCCCGGCGTCCACTCGTTCCGCGCCGGGCGCACGGCCGCGTTGAATGCCTACAAGATGGCCGGCGTGCGCCAGCCGCTCGAAGACCTCGACGTGATCGAGTTGCACGACGCCTACAGTTCGAGCGAACTGCAAACTTACGAAGACCTCGGCCTCTGCAAATATGGCGAAGGCGGGCGTTTCATTGACGAAGGTCATCCGATGCTCGAAGGCAAACTTCCCGTGAACCCGAGCGGCGGCTTGCTCGCGTGCGGCCATCCCGTCGGCGCGACGGGTTTGATGCAAGCCGTGACGATGTTCTGGCAATTGCAGCACTCAATCGGAAAGCACTTCGGCAACGAGAAGCTGCAAGTGAAGAATGCGAAGCGCGGCTTGATCCACTCGCACGCGGGAACGGGAACGTATGTGACGGTTTCAATTCTGGAACGACCGTAAAAGCCCATGAACATTCAACGCTCAACATTCAACATTCAACGTCCAATTCTCCGGCTGTCAGCCCTTCGGTGTTGGAAGTTGAATGTTGAATGTTGAATGTTTCTTCCCATGCCTACCGAATCCAAACTCCCCGAAATCGAGCGCGGCACGGAAGTCTTCGCCGTTGACCCGCTCACGGTGCGCGCGCACTTCGAGGTGGATTACGTCCACAGCTACAAGCAGGACACGCCATTTTTCCACGGCCTGCAAAAGCGCAAGCTGCTCGGCAGCCATTGCGCCAAGTGCAACTACCGCTACGCCACGCCGCGCTCGCATTGCATGTATTGCGGCGGCAAGACCGAGTGGTTCGAGCTGCCGCCAACTGGCCGCGTTCACTCGTGGACGGTTTGCTATTTCGCCGCGCAGGAATTTTTGAAGGACGTTCCGTTCACGCTCGTGCTCGTCGAGTTCGACGGAGTGGACACGCTGTTTCTCTCGCGGCTCATCGG
>SCTL01000514.1 GCA_004297495.1 Verrucomicrobiota bacterium | reverse complement strand
ACCGCCCCTGACATTTTCGAAGTCACGCACAAATTTGGCCTGCTCCCGAAAACTTAGTTACGGCTTCAGATGGGCGAATGCCTCCAAGACCTTTTTAGACACGAAACGGACTTCCGGAAATTCCTGTTTCAGCATCGAGACACCGAGATAAATACGTTCGAGTTTAGCATCGTCGCTATCAGCGTCGTCTGACTCGGCATCGAAATTGATGGGACCCAAAGTTAGCCGTGATTTGAAATCCGAGCCTTTGGTTTCCCGCCTCGACTCGTCAATCCCCGTGCCGGCGAATACCCAAAGGCAGCGCGGGATGTGAAACGCCTTGCCAGCACGGCGATATGTGCTGCAATCAATCGGGTCAAGAAAGACCGTATAAACCGGGGAACTCTCCAATTCCACGTTTATCTCGTCAAAGAAAACCAGCGTTGGTTTTTCTGGATGTAATTGTGCTGCCCGCGTCGAGACGATAGTATCGAATGCGTCAAACAGATCACTTTTTTGAAGCATTTGAGCCACATTGAACGAGAGAAAATCGAAACCATGCTGCGCGGCTAGCTTCGACATCAAGTAGGTCTTTCCTGAACCCGGCCTGGCCAGCAACATTGCGCTCAGCGGGCGCTCATCGGTGCATTCTTTGTATCGGTCAAGCAAGAGTCCAAGACTACGGATTGCGGAACGTTTGGATTTTGTTAGCGAGACGTAGCGGTCCACGTCAGTCATGGCCCTCCACAATTCGATCTGTTTTAGTCCCCCGTGCTCAATAATTCCACGCGAGATAAAAGAATATGCCTGTTTCCAAGTCTTTACGGCGAGATGCCACTCGTCGCGCCTTAATCGAGAAGGATTGGGAGGCGCGACATCCAGCGGTACCACCGGCTCTTCTTCCGGCTTCCATCCATCCGGTGATTCGATACGCATCGACTGATGTTCCATCCATTTCTTTGTGAAATCCAAAGCGATGTCCAAGTTTTCGCGATGTGTGCGGTCGCGGTGCTTAATCGTGAGGGCCACCAAGGCACCGAAGAGAACGCTGGCCATCGGTACGCCGACTCGCGGCGGCTGAAGCGCATAGTCGGGTTGCACAAGCAGCCATGGCTCAGATTTTCCTTCGCAGGACTTTGCGATGACACATGTTCTTTCCGGTACTGGCAGGGCGAGTACGAGTCTGTCTTGGCCCGGAGGAAACAACTTTTGAAGTTTTCTGTCTTGGCTCTCCAGCAATTCGAGAGCGTGTGGCGAAGGAACGCCCTGAGCAACACACCATGAACTGGAAGTTTCATTTCGACGCGCTGCTTCCTGAGCTGCAACGGGGGGAATAACCAACAACTGGACGTGTTGATTGTGCAGTTTCTTTAACCAACCGGGTTTGAACGCCTTCGAAGAAATGAACCAGGGAATGGGTCTGCCTTCAATGCGCTTCTCACCATAAACATTCACCAGCCATTCGATCATTTTCTCGGTGACCACTCCTTTTACGAGGTCTTTGATGATGATTGCGTCCACGATTTCAGGAAGCGGAACTTGTCCCGAGCCAATCGGCTTCAAAAGCTTTTCGAGGTCTGTTTCGGCTTTGATCCAGCTCGGACTCCCATTTACCTCCGCGTGAGGATGTAATTCCCAGTCTATCCGTTTTTGTAATCGAACACCGTCATTCGCGGTTCGTTCGTAAACCCGGATTACTGTCGTGGTTGCATAAGGACTTTCCGCGTCGTTGATGAAAGGGGCCAAGTTATGGAGGTGGATGTAATCCAAGTTATACTCCGTGAATGGCCAGCTTACTTTGTACGGTGACCGTCCCTGTGTGTTCTGCGGAATCATCATGGCACGCAAGACCCTCTGGTCACTTGGATGCCACACACCTATCGCATGCACTTCGCACAGCGGCGTGCCTGACCCATCAGGATTTAACCCGGCTCGTGCCAAGACAGATGCGGTTAACCCAGCACCAGAAAGTGTATCAACAGTCGTGTTCAGTGCGTGCAAGGCGTGCGAGTGTGACAATCCACGCCGGCTCGCCGTCGGCGACCGTTCAATGCCAGTAACCCAATGTTCATCCACGACCAAGTCTCCAAGCACCAGCACGGAGAGCCGACGCTGTTCGGACCTGCAAGGACCGGGCTCGGGAGGCGTTGGGACGTCAGCTCGCATTTCTTCTAGGTTCGTTGGGTTGTTCTTCATGAAGCATACTTGAGCACGCTCTACCTTGCTTGGGTATCGCCCAAAAGGGTTGCGTAGATTTCAAGCTGGTTTGCAATCCGCCACGTTGACATCCGACTAAAACGTGCAGCATGAGATACGGTTCCTGAGTTGACCGCCTTGTTGCCCATGAGAATGGCCCGCATCGTAAGCCTGCCAGCCTTTTACGCAAGCGAGTAATTCCAAAAAAACTTCGCCGCCGCAAAAGCGTCCACAGATTTCACCGATTCACGCAGAGTGAAACGGTCTGCTGAGACGCCACTTCCTCAAGGGGACGTTGCACGATAGAAGCGATAGGGCGCATTCGTGGCTTGCGCATCTATGACCTGATAAATCCCATTGGAGGCCGGGACGTTGGTCGCCACCAGATCCCAGTTCACAAGGTTGGTGGAGCGCAAGACGCTCACGTTGTAGTTGGAGGAAGTGGCACTGCTGAGATTCAAAACGAATTGCCGGCTGCCATTGAAACCATAGGAAACGAATTTCGGACTCGCCGGCTGCGATGGCGATACGGAAATGCCCAGCGACAAACGAAAGACGGCGCCGCGTCCGGAGAAGCCGGAGCGACCAGTGCTCCCTCCGTCGGTGGCGACGCCAAGCAGTGTGCCGTCGGCAGCCTGAATGAGACCGGCCTTGGGATATCGCAGGGCTGTGCGCGTAAAAGTGCCATTGTTGGTGAGGGAGAACAAAGTGGCAAATGCGCCATTGGTGGTCAGGCGGAAGAGCGTGCCGGAACCGTTGGTGCCGCCGGTGCTGGTGGAGCCGTAAAAATTCCCATCACTGGCGAGCAAGAGTCCGGCATAAGGTTGCGAGCCGTTGTTCGTGTTATCCAGGCTGACGAGCGGCGTGATGACGCCGTTGGTGGTCGCGCGGAAAACCATGCCGTTGGTGCCACCGGCGCCGCCATTGCGCGTGACGCCGTAGAGTTTCCCGTCGGGGCCAAAGGCGAGCCGCGCCTCCGGTTTCTCGCCGTTGGTGCCGTCGAAACTCGCGAGTTGGACAAAGGTGCCGGAAGGGAGAAGGATTTTGAACAGAGTGCCCTTGCCGCTCGTTCCGCCGGCTTCGGTGGATCCGTAAAGATTGCCATCCGGTCCGGGAATCAGATCGGCGTAAGGGTTGTAGCCGTTGGCCCCGCTGAAGACGACAAGGTTGGTGACGGCGCCGTTGGTGGTGGCGCGAAAGACGGTGCCGCCGCTGGTGGGCGTGCCATCGTAGGTGGTGCCGTAAAGGTAGCCGTCGCTGCCGAAAACGAGTTTGGATTGGGGGTGCGAACCGTAGGTAAATGCGTCAAAGGAAAACAGCGCGGTCAAGTCGCCGTCGGGGCTGCATTTATAGAGGACGCCGTAGTTGTTCGCGCCGCCAATGTAAGTGGTGCCGTAGAAGAAGCCGTTGGCGTCCTGGACCAGTCCACAGTTGGGCGCGGCTCCGTTGGTGACGTTGAAGGAGGCGAGGCTGGTGAAAAGTCCCGAGGGCGTGAGCCGGTAGAGCATGCCGTTGGTGGTCTGGCCGCCAGTGGGCGCGGTGCCATAATAATTCCCATCGCTGGCCGTCATCAACTCCGAAGCCTGGCTGGGGGGCCGTTCGCCAAAATGGAAAAAGTTGGTCAGGATTCCGTTGGTGGTGATGGCAAACGCGGTGCCGAGGGAATACGCACCGCCCGCGCTGGTCGTGCCGGCCAGTCTGCCGTCAGTGGTGAAAATCAACGAGCATTCAGGAGCGGCGCCGTTGGTATTGCGGAAGCTGAACAGAGAAGTGAACGCGCCGTTGGTGCTCACTTTGTACACGGTGCCGTAAGTCGTATTTGACCCGCCGGCCGCGGTGGTGCCGTATAAAAAACCGTTGCCGTCGGGCAGAAGGCTGGCATCGGGGTTCGCGCCGACCTTCGCGCCGGAGGCGCCGGTGAAGGAGACAAGATTGGTGATACTGCTTCCAAAAATATCAGTGCGATAGACGGCGCCGTTATTGTTCGTGCCGCCAGTGTCGGTGGTGCCGTAAAGGTAAATGCCGGCCAGCAGGACACCCGATTGCGGGGCGTGCCCCACCGCCGTTCCGCTGCTGCCGGTGAAGGACAACAGGGTGACGAGTTGTCCGCCGGCGGCGAGTTTGAAGACCGTGCCGTTGCCGCTCGTTCCGCCAGATTCCGTCGTGCCGTAAAAATTACCGAACGCGTCCTCGACGAGAGTGCCACGCGGGTTGATCCCATCGGGTGAGCCGGTGAAATCCCACAGCTTGGCATAGGTGCCGTTGGTGGAGAGCTTGAAGACCGTGCCGTCGCTCGCCGTGCCACCGGCGTAGGTGGTGCCGTAAAACGCGCCGTCGTTGCCGATCATCAACGCGCCAAAAGGATTCGCGCCGGAGGTGCCGTCAAAGAGCGTGACGTCTGCATTGGTGGTGATTCTGAAAAAGGCGCCGCCGTACTCGAAACTGTACGCGCTACTTTTGGCGGTCCCGTAGAGGCTTCCATCGGGTGACTGGATCAGGGGGGTGTAAGAGTTATACCCGGCCAGAGCAGTGCCGCCCAAGGATTTGAGCACCGTCAACTTGCCGGCGGGCGTGAGACGGAAAACGGTTCCA
>SCTL01000513.1 GCA_004297495.1 Verrucomicrobiota bacterium | reverse complement strand
CAAAAATTTCCCCCTCGCTCCGACCGATCAAGGTCTGATGACCTTTCAACACCACCCAGCAGTTTCCGAACGAGCGGGAAATTTCCCGCAACGCGCGGGGACGGTCCGCCTGCACTTGTTGCGGCGTCGCCTTGAGCAACCGCGCGGCTTCGCCGGGATGCGGCGTGAGCACGCGGATGGTGTGGCGCGGAAACGGTTCGAGCGCGAGCCAGTCGAGACCGCTGGCATCCACGATCAGCGGAACCTGCAAGTCGCGCCAGAATCGGCGCGTCATCATTTTCATTCCCGTTGGCAGATTCGCCGCGGCCAGTCCCGGCCCGACGAGCAGCGCGGTGCAGTTCGCCGGCAGGGTCATGTTCTCACTCCAGATTCCCACCATCGCGGATTGCAATTGCGCGGCGATGGGGAAGTAAGCATCCGCGTGAGTGAGCACGGTGATCAAACCAGGCTGCGCCCGTTGCGCGCCGCGCGCCGCGAGCACCGCCGCGCCGTGATAGCCCAGACTGCCGGCCAGCAACGCGGCGTGACCAAAACTTCCCTTGTGCAGCGCGGCTTTCCGCAGCGGTGGAAATTCCTCGAAGTCGTCCGCTTGCAACCACCGCAACTCAGTGCTGTTCGGCGAAGCGGTGAGTCCGACATCCGCCGCCGCTTCCAATCGTCCGACGAACGGTCCGGCAGTTGCGCGCAACAATCCCTGTTTCGGCGCGCCAATGGTGAGCGTGACCGTGGCGCTGATCGCGGCGCCGAAATGTTCGCCGGTGTCCGCGTTCAAGCCGGAGGGAACATCCACGGCGAGCACGGGTCGTCGCGCTTCGTTCACGCGGGAGATGAATTGAATCCACTCGGGCGAGAGCGCGCGGTTCAGTCCGATGCCGAACAATCCATCAATGATCAACTGGGGCCGGAGCTTGAGCGCGGTTTCGAGTTTTGCGAGTTCAGTTTCCGGTGTGGCGACATCCAGCAACTCGACTGTGCGGCCGGATAAAATTTTTTGTGCCGCGCGAACGTCGTCGCCGTTGTGACCTTTGCCCGCGAGAATCAGGATGCGGTCGCCATCGTGCGTGAGTCGCAGCGCGAGTCGCGCAATGGCTTCGCCGACTCTGGCGATGACGGCGGCTTCGGTCTGGCCGGCGGCCCAGGTGGATTGTTCCCACTCGCGCATCCGGGCAACGGTGAGGACCGGAAGTGACATGCGCGCACAGTAGAAATTTTCCGGCAGCGACTCAAAAGGTTTCGGCAACAAAAAAAGGCGGCTCGCTTGCGCGAGCCGCCGATGGAGAGATAGATAATCTTACGGCACCGCGGAGATCGCCGCGTCCGCTTGGATCAGGCCAGCGCCCGTGGCGTTCGCGCCCCAACTGTTCGTGACAAAGGCCTGCGTCGGCACGATGTCAAAAACCGTCGCGCTGCCGGGCGCGATGGGCAGGGCCGTGCTCTTGAGGATGTTTTCAACCTGCGCCTGGTTGAGGTTCGGATTTTTCTGCAACAAGAGCGCGGCGGTGGAGGCGACGTGCGGCGTGGCCATGGACGTGCCGCCAACGTAGAAGAAATTCGCGTGGCCGATGTGGCTCTTCAGATCGCCGATGCCGTTCGAGTGCCACGGCAAATGCGAGTAGCCAGGATCGCCCGGGAACGGACCGCGCACCCACGAACCGGGCGCGAGCACGTCGAGTTGCTGGCCGGTGAGTTCGCGGCTGCTGAAGTCGCTCACATAAACTTCACTCGCGGGTGTCGGCTCGCTGATGTCCGTCCAGGGGAAGAACGGGGATTGCAACCACCAGAGGCGGTAGCGCGGCGGCGGCGGCGTGCCGTTCGGATTCAGCCATTCCTTCGTCCAGCCCGCGGAGCCGGCGGAAATCACCGGCGCGTACGCGCCCGGATAGTGCATGCCCGCGTCGCCGGAGTTGCCGGCGGCGGCGACGACGATGACGCCGTTGGTAACGGCGCGGTCAATCGCGTTTTTCTCCACAGCGGAGAGTTCGTCGCCACCGAGGCTCATGTTGATGACCATCGGGCGATAACCTTGCAACGCGAGATCGGTCGCGTAGTTGATGCCGGCGGCGACCATTTCGTCGGTGCCGAAGACGATGGCTTGCGAATGGCCGGGGGACGAGCAATGCGGCAGAGAGGGCACGCGATATTGCGAGAGCACCTTCACCGGAATGATCGTCACCTCGGGCGCGATACCGCGAATCATGATGGGCGGCAGCACGTAGCCCGCGGCCGCATCCGCATTCGCCCGGTAGAAATAACCGAGGATGGTGCTGGTCACATGCGTGCCGTGGCTGGAAGCCTGCGAACCGATCCAGGAGGTTTTGCGCAACTGGCCGACTTCGACTTCCACCCCGCACGGGTCATCATTCTTTGCCTTGAAGACAACGTTCTGATGGAAGCCCCGGCCCAGCTTGGTGGCGATGCGGCGTTGCGGAAAATAATCGCGCCAGTTCGGGACCAGGCCGGTGTCCAGCACGGCGACGTACACGCCCTGACCGGTCTGCGTCACGCGTTCGACGTTGATGAGGTCTGAATCCCACGTGCTGTAGCCATTCTTGGTGGAGGTTTCGTGGCGGAACACATTCGGGTCCGCGTTGGCAACGGTAAGCGTCAGGACGGCGAGCGTCCCGAGCGTGATTTGTTTGATGTTCTTTTTCATGGTGCTCCTGTCTGCTTGATTCACCAGCAGCCACCCGCCTCGCCGGGCCGCACGTCCCAGCGCCGCGGATTCGCGCCGCTCAACAGCGACACGACGGAACGGGGAGATGAAAACGCGTAACGCACGGAATGAGGCTAGTGGTTGTCTGGTTCTTCTTGCGAAGTTTGGTTTTTGCTCTTGGAGGAAGTAGAGACACGCTCGCGCATTAGAGTCAAACGGATTGTGACGATCGGCCGCGCCACACGGCAGGAGTCTTGCCCGATGCCGTCGTCGGGCAATGGCCCGAGCCGCCAGTCGCCGGCATCACGCCTGCAGTTGTGATTGACACGGTTGGTCACGCCGAGGATAAACGGGTTTGAAATGAAAACTCCCGCCCCCAAACCCGTCCGGCAAACTGCCCCGACTCGATGCGGTCGTGTGGTGCGACCTTGGTTGTGCGCTGCGCTGAGCGCGGCAATTCTTGGCGTCGCCAGTTCCACTCACGCTGAGGTCGAAGATAAAATCACCAAGTCGTACGCGGTCGCGCCCGGCGGACAACTCGTGCTCGAAGCCGATCGTGGCAGCATCGAAATCAAAACCGCCGAGGCCAACGTGGTGAACATCGAAGTCACGCGCAAAGCCGGCGGCAGCCGAGGCAAGGCCGAGAACACTCTCAAAGACCACGTCGTCACCACGACGCAGGACGGAAACAAAGTCGAAGTCCGCGCCAAATACGGCGGCGAAAAATCCTCAGGCTGGTTCGGCAACTCGCCGGAGTTGCAGGTCAATTTCACAATCACTGTGCCGCGCAAATTCGACGTGGATCTCAAGACCGCCGGTGGTCATATCCAAGTCATTGAGTTGACCGGCAAGGTGGACGCTCGCACTTCGGGCGGGCATCTGGAGTTCCAGAAAATCGAAGGCCCGATCTCCGGCCAAACGAGCGGCGGCCACATCACTGTCGCCGGGTGCAAAGGCAAGGTGGAACTCGGCACTTCGGGCGGTCATCTCGACCTGGGCAAGATCGAGGGCGATGTCACCGCCAAAACTTCCGGCGGTTCGATTCAGGCGAAAGCCATCATCGGCAAGACTGTTCTGAAAACTTCCGGCGGCCATATTGAAGTCGCGGGTATCCGGGGCTCGATTGAAGCCGGCACATCCGGCGGTAGTATCAGCGCCGAGTTGCTCGATCAACCCGCGGGCGATTGTTCGTTCAAGACGTCGGGCGGCCACATCACGGTGACACTCGGCGCAAAGGCGGCGGTGGACGTTGATCTCCGCACCAGCGCCGGTCGTGTCTCGACCGATTTCCCGGTTGCCACCACCGTTCAAGGCGAGCAGGACAAAAGCAAACTCGCCGGCAAAGTGAACGGCGGCGGCCCGCTCATCACCGCGCACACCAGTGCGGGCAACGTCCGGTTGGAAAAGAAGTAGCCGTGGCCGAGAATCAATTTGCCATTCCAAGCTGACTTTCCTAGCCTGCCACGGTGAGCCGCGAAT
>SCTL01000512.1 GCA_004297495.1 Verrucomicrobiota bacterium | reverse complement strand
GAAAGAGCGGTTCAAGCCGCTCGTATCGTCCTACGCGCGCGTTCAACTCAGCCAGCTCCCCGACTGCACGATCCACGATTGCGCGCGGGTTCGGCTCAACCGCTGTTTTGCCTAACTGCCAGGCTTCTTCCCAAGCTGCCAGCGCTTTGGAGAAATGGCCAGTCTTGCGATAGACGATACCCAAGTCAGTCAATAACGAAGCACGCCACACAGAGTTCGGAAAAAGCTCGAGAAATTCCGTGATTGCATTCACGTCGTCGTTGCTTTTGCGTGCTAAAAACCTCTTCAAAGCTTTGGCAAGCGCCTGATTTTCGGCCACGCTGCTAAGCCCAAACGGCACTAATGGTTCTGCGAACACACGCGCTCGGAAAATTTCCTCGTCGGACGGGTTTTCTGAAAAAGTAGCGGTGGGCGACGGCGGTTCAGTCTTGGGAACCGTCCGGTTCACCGCAACCACCTGCGGCGTGGTCACTGGCTTTGGTCGAGTGGATTGCTCGCCGTTGCTTTCTCCCTCCTTTTGCACCGGCACTTCATCGGCGGCAAAAAGCTGATTGGAAAAGGGCGAGACAACTTGCGTAACGATCACGAGCCAGGTAGCGCAGCGCAGCGGCCACGGAAGCGTCTGGTGATAACGTGCCGGTCGGGTAATGCAAGACTTGTTCATGGAGTTGCAAATTCTGGTTTTCATCCGTTTTCGTCGGTTCAAGTTATGGCAATAGCGTGGCATTGCTTGGTTCATCCAAGAAGATCGTTGGCGGCGTGTGATCGCTTGGATCAGGAGCCGGTGGCTGCCAAGGCGCATCGGGAACAAACGGATTGGTGCCGTTGGCGATTTCCTGAGCATCGCTATATCCATCGCCGTCAGTGTCCCATGCAACATATAGAATATTTGCTGAAGAAATCCGGCTATTACCCGCGTTGTCCCAAGCTTCCGCAGTCAGAACGTGAGGCGTTGGGAAAGCGTTAGTCCAATTGAAAGTAAACGCTGAACTGTTGCTTGGCGCAGTGCCCAGCAGCAGACTGCCTTCAAAGAATTGCACCTGTGTGACGGTGCCATCCGAATCAAATGCACTGGCCCCAATCACAAGATTGGTGGAAGATACTATGGTTGTCCCTGACGGCGGGTTGGTAATCGTAACCGTCGGCGGGGAAATCTCCGTGGAGAATGAATCGCCGAAGAAGTTACTCCCTGTAACGCGGTAGTAATAATTTGTCCCGGGCACAACACTTGAATCCAGGCACAAAAACCCATTTGTCACTGCCGCGATTTGAAGGTAACTACCGGTTGCTCCAGTTTTTCGATCAACGGTATAACTGGTTGGATCCAAAGACCCATTGTCATTCCAAGAGATGCTTAACTGCGTTGAACTTTGTGCGGTCGCACGCACAGAAGAAGGCGGAGAATTGGCGAACTGATATTTGTAGTTAAGATACCGACCCACAGAACACCGTTCTTCTATGCTCAAACCTCGTTTGAAAATCATAACCTCCACCATGTCCCCTGCAAACTCGGAGTTCCACGCGTCGCCAATCATTGGGTCGGAAGGAAATGAAACAGTATTGACGTTCGTGGTATAAAAACTCCTGCCGTTGATCCAACTGTTCCACTGAGCCGCACCAGCATTCGCGTTGTAGAGATGAAATTCATCCGCTCGATGCAAGGGAATACCCAAGTCTCGGTTGATCGTGCTGCCAAAGGAGTCATAGATGTGCCCGTTGTAATGCGGATAATAGCTTGACGCGCCTGATTGCGGACCGAAGCGCCAAAGCCCCCGGCTTGAACTCGGCAGGTTGGTGGCCGCCCTCAATATCACATAAGCTTCAGCTTGCGTTGCCCCGGTTAAAAAACCGGGCAGAATGAAATGGTCGCTCACGCCGTCAAATCGTACCGCCGGCCCGCCACTCGCCGAGTTCGTCAACCATTGGGGTTGGTCGCTCAAGTAGAGCGTCGTCGCGTTGTTTCCGTTCCCACTTTGGTCAATCCAGGAACCAACCGTGCCGTTTGTATTATTCCGCACAACGCCCGAATCCGCTTTAAGCCATAATTTCAGATCAGCCAGTGGCAAACCCACCCCGCTATTCGGTGTGACCACTGTGACTTCCGGGGAGTAGTCCGATAGACCCGCATAACTCCATCCTTTGGCGCGA